>DASXSW010000201.1:0-7540 GCA_036505755.1 Binatia bacterium
AAAAGAACGACGCCAGCAAGACAACGATTGCCCCGTAGAGGTTCGCCGAAGTTGCGTTATAAGTTGTCCAGCCGATCAATAAAAGGGCGCCGCAGAAACCGATTAGGATGCCGCTCATCGCCTGGAAGCTCGGTTTGTCACCGCCCGGACGAAGAGTATTGATCAGGACCATCCACAGGGGCACGGTGGCGACCAAAAACGCTGACAGGCTCGACGGAATAAATTGCGCGGCCCAGACGACCCCGCCATTGCCGCCGACCAGGAGGAAAATTCCAATCACCGCGGCATTGCGCCATTGGATCCGGGTAGGCGTGGGATCTCCCGCGGCACGGCGCCACAGATACAAAAAGGCACCCGAGATAATGAAGCGCGCCGAAGCAGATAAAAATGGCGGAGTCGTTTCGACGGTGAAGCGAATCGCCAGATAGGTCGATCCCCAGACCAGATAGACAATGGATAGCGCGGACCAAATGCCCAAAGCGGAAGCGTGATATTGCGGCGACGCGGCGCCGGCGTAGTTCACGAGAGAGGGCCTTGCAGTTGCAGTAGCCAGCGTTTGGCTTTGAGTCCGGTCACGCGCAGCATCGGATGACAATAGAAAGAAGGTAGTAGTTCATTTTCAATCCACCATGACTCTTAAAATCGAGAAAGATTCCTCGCTTTGCTCGGAATGACAACTGCATAAGCCAATTGTCATCTCGAACAAAGTGAGAGATCTTTCCCACAGTGAACCACCACCCAATCGAAGGGGACACGCAGTATCTCGCTGTCGGTGACAATGGGACTACGAATCGCCCGGTCCCATGCCTTTCTTCTTCAGCTCTTCGATGGCATTGGCTGTCTTTTGCAGAGAGCCAATGCCCATCCCTTTAAGAATGTTATCTGCCTTGGTGAACTGGATGTCGTCATAGGGCACGATCTCGATCCGGTTGCCCCAGGGATCCAGAATATTCAGCCGGTCATTGATGCTCTTGACACCAAGCTGATCCAGAGCCCGCTTCACGGCTTCCCGATCGTCGACCACGAAACCGAAATGGCGCTTGGTGTCCGGCACCTGGCTTCTGCCAAGGGTGAGCTGGATAAATTGGTCGCCGAGATCGATAAACGCGTTGTGCGCGCTTTTGCCGCGCAGCTTGAATTCAAAGATCGCGCCGTAAAATTCCAGCGCTTTGTCCAGGTCGTCGACTTCGAGCACGACGTGATTGATGCCCAGCGCGCGGGCTTTCCGGTCAGCTTTGTCATTCATCGATTATCTCCTTTCGTTGCGTCGATCGCTTTGTGCAGAGTCTCCATTTGGTTTCGCAAGTGGCGCACCACGGTGCTCTCAGCGAGCTCCGAGTTTTTTTTCAAAAAGGCGTCCAGGATTTGATCATGCTCGCGCATCGAATACTGGAGGCGCTGCGGCAAGTGAAGGGCGAGAATGCGGGTCTTTTGAATTTCTTGGCGCAATTGATCGACCAGCCGGTAAAGACGCTCGTTGCGGGCGATCTCAGCGATAAATCGATGAAAGCGGTTATTGGCGTCGAAATAACCAACGAGATCGCGTTTTTGGCAGGCTTCTTTGAGAGACTGGTGCAGCTCCCGCAGGCGCTGGATCTCTTCCGGCAGCGCTCTCTCGACCGCGAGCCGAGCGGCCAGTCCTTCAAGTACGCCGGCGATGGTGTAGTAATCTTCTATCTCTTCGCGGGTGGGCTTAGTCACGACAACGTGGTTGTCGGGACGAAAGGTGACGTAGCCTTCCGCTTCGAGCGCCCGGAGCGCTTCACGCAGCGCGACGGGTCCGACTTTTAGCGAAGCTGCCAGTTCGGCTTCGGCAAGCTGCACGCCGGGGGCGAGCTGGCCGATGACGATCGCTTCTTTGAGCTTTTCGATAAGCAGTCTGGTGAGCGACTTAAAACGTTTTTCCGCTCGACTCGTGCCGCGTCCGATAATCACTTGTTATCTCCCGTGCGGTTATCCCGCGCCGCCGGTGTCGTTGGCTTGCGCCGAAACAGTCTGGTGAAAGCCTCCTGTACTTTTTGAATTTGACTCTTCACCGTAAAAAGGTATACACCGTCGATCCGTCTAAGATAAACTTCCCGGCCGATTTTAAGCTGTGTTGCGTCTTCACCCTGGGCCATCAGCAAGACGCCGTTGCGATCGCGGATCAGCGCGAGAGCGAGCGGCGGCAGAAAGCCGTCCGGCGTGACATAGACGATGGTAAACGTCTCGATGACGCCTTCCTCGGCGTCACGCACGGGCGGAGAAATTCTCTTTCGCATATTTGCCGGCGGCACAGCGACGGGCGCCGACAAATTCTCCACGATGGGCGCGTCCGCTCGTTCTAAAATGGTGACAAAATTATTGGTTCCTAATCCGCCGGTGCTCTGCGTTAGCGCCCGTTTGAACTCGCGTTTGGACTGTGTTTGTCCCCTCAGCCTTTTGGTCGCTTCGACGACTTGCGCGAGCCCGCTCGCGCCGACGGGATGGCCGCGCGCCTTCAAACCGCCGGATGGATTGATCGGTAGTCTACCGTTTAGCGCGGTTTTGCCGTCGAGAACCGCGTCACCGCCTTTGCCGGGTGGGAAAAATCCCAAATCTTCGCTGCTGATGATTTCAAAAGGTGTGAAAGCGTCGTGGACTTCGGCGAAGTCGATACCTTGCGGTGAAGTGCCCGCCATTTGATAGGCCCGCGCGGCAGCAATCTTCGTCGCGGGAAAAGAGGTAAAGACATCTCTTTCCTGGAGGCTGAGCGGTCCGGTGCCTTGCCCCATGCCCGATAACCTCACGTCGGTTTTTTCGCTCGTGAGAATCACGCCCGCCGCTCCGTCGGTGATCGGCGCGCAGTCGTACAAACGCAGCGGCGTCGCCACGAACTTGCTGGCGAAGTAAACCTCGCGTTTAATTGCCCGTTGAAACTGCGCCAGCGGATTTTGCGAACCGTTCAAATGGTTTTTTAGGGCCACGCTGCAGAGCATGTTTTCCAGGCGCGACCGGGACAGGCGAAATTTTTGCCGATACTTTTCCGTGACCATCGCCGCCAGCGCGGGTATGGTCGCGCCGCACTGGCGTTCACGTTTGTCGATGACCTCTGCCAAGATGCGCGTCGTTGCGCTGGTGCTCAGATGCGTCATCTTTTCGCCGCCGAGCACCAAGACTCTGCGGTAGTATCCCGACGCGATCGCTTGGAAACCCGCAAAGAGGGCGGCCGCTCCCGCGGAAGACGCGGTTTCGACACGCAAAGCCGGAACACCGATAAGGCCCAGCGCGTCGACAATCTGCGACGCGATGTTGCTGTCGCCGGTAAATTCCTCGGGATTCATGACGCCGATATAAAGTGCGTCGACTTCTTGAATCTCGGATTCGGCGAGCGCCTGTTGCGACACCTGGCAAAAGATTTCCGCGAGCGGCCGTGGATCTTTGCCGAACTTTGTCATGCCGACGCCGGCAATGTAGACAGCTTGCATGGACCCTTCAATTTTATCCCTGCAATGGGATTATGCCAAGACGAAGAGCTTTGGCTAAGCTTTGGCGCCGCGTTTATCCAGCAAGCCGCCATATCTCTTGACCGAAACAATAAAACTGCCATATGGGTAAGCGAACTCGCTCGATGGCAGAGCTCAGTTTCGTCTCAGAGGAGACTCAGATGGGACTTCACAAGCTGGGTCGCGTTCTCGCGTTCCTGCTTTTTTCCGCGCTGGCAATCCCCAACGACGCCCAAGGCAAAAACAATCTATTGGCCTACATTTCCGATTCGGCCAATGCTTCGCCTGCATATTGGGTGGCGAAGGAGCGCGGCATATTTAAAAAGCACGGGCTCGATATCGAACTGATCTATATCAGCGGTAGCACCCGGGGCATTCAAAGCCTCATTGCAGGCGACGTGGCCTTCGTTGGCGCGGTCGGTACGTCCGCCATTTACGGAAAATTGGCCGGTGGCGACATCGCCATCGTCAACAGCCTGACGAACACTCTGCCGTACTACATCATCGGCAAGCCGGAAATAAAGTCGCCGGAAGATATCAAAGGACGATCGGCCGCTATTCACATTCCGGGAACGGCGGCCGACTTCGCGCTGCGGCTCGCGCTCAAGCAACTGAAGCTAACGTTCAACGACATCAAAGCCGTCACCATCGGTACCGGCACGGCGCGGGTGCTCGCGGTGACCTCCGGGCAATTGGACTTCACCGTCGGCCAGGAAGCGGAAAGAGTGCGCGCAGAGCAGGGCGGACTTAAAGTGATTCTCGACATGGCGAAGATGAAGATCCCGTTTCAATTGACTTGCACCGTGACGTCGCGAAAGATCATTCGGGACAATCCCGATACCGTGCAGCGTCTGGTTCGAGCGATGGCCGAGACTGTCCATTACTATAAACACAACCAAGCAGAGGTTATCAAAGTGTTGCAGAAGTACACTCGAGGCCAGGACATCGCGGTGTTGAATAAAGCTTACGAGGCGTATCGTGATTTGTTGGTCGACGACACTTACCCCACCCTCGCGGGCCTCAAGAATATCCTGGACATCCAGGCCGATATTGACCCAAAAGCCGCCAAAGCCAAGCCGGAGGACGTGCTCGATTTGCGCTTCGTCGAGGATCTAAAGAAGAGTGGTTTTCTGGCGCAACTCGGGACGAAAAGCTAGGCGCGGTCAATCGGCATTTTGTCCTTGCAATTGGCGGTGTGGCCGAATTCTGCGAGCTATCACCGTTTTTCTCAGACTACAGAACCGCTGGTTTCATACTATCGCGATCGTAATCAAGGGGAGGTGAGACATGGATTTCGCTGGCAAACTGGGTTTTCCACTAACGTTGTTTGCCGGACTCTGCTCGGTGCTGTTCTTCACGCATGGCGCTTTCTGCCAAACGCCCTACTATGCCGCCAAGACGATCACCATCGTGCGCGGCGGCGGACCCGGTGGCTCTGGGGAGTTTCAGTCACGCGCTCTGATGCCCTATCTGAAAAAATATATTCCCGGCAATCCCACGATCATGATGGAATTCATCGACGGTGCCTCGGGTCGAAAGGGCGCGAATTACCTGTACACGGCCAGGCCCGACGGACTGAAGATCGGCTCGGCCGGCGCGATGATTCCGGGACCGATCCTTGGTCTTCCAGGCAGCAACTACGACATCGATAAATTCATCTACATCGGCTCGACGGAAACCGGCAATCCCTATGTGTTTTTTACCCGCAAGGCAGCGGGCCTCGACAGTCTCGACAAAGTCCGGCGCACGCCGGGCATCCGGATCGGCGCCCATTCCGTCGGACATTCGGTCTACGTGACCGCGCGCATGTTCGCTTACATGTTCGAATTCAAGGAGCCCAAATTCGTCGTCGGTTTCAATGACCCTGAAATGGACGTCGCCCTTAACAACGGCGAGCTCGACGGCAGGACGAGCGGCAATATCGACAGTGTTCTAAAAGACTTGGGCGGCCAGGTGCAATTTCACGCGACGATCTCAAATCCCAAAGGCCGTTTCGATGCGCGCCTGCCGGGCCTTCCCGATATCGATACATTCGCGAAGAACGACCGGGAGCGTAAAGTCGTCGATCTTTTGCGCGCCTTCCAGGTGCCGCGCTGGCCGCACCATCTGCCGCCGGGTACGCCGGCTGAGCTGGTGAAGATTCTCCGCGAAGCGATGGCGAAGACGTTTAAAGATCCGGGTTTCCAGCAGGAGTTCAAGAAGCTCATGGGCCGAGAACCGACACCGCTCACAGGTGAAGAAGTAGAAAAAGCAGTAAGAGAGCTGCCGCGCGACCTGGAAGTCATCGCACTTTATAAAAAGCTCGCGGAAGCGGGTCCGCTTCCGCCGCGCTAACGACGGCCAGCTAGTGTCCTGACTTACAAATTCGATTGAGAGGCGCTGCACATCCCCATTATTCCCGCAGGGGGAATGGAGGGGGATGGTCGCGAGCGCACCCTACAATCCTGTCCCAATAGGGCGCTAAATAATTCGTTTTGTTCTTCGTCGTCATACCGGCGAAAGCCGGTATCCAATAGGGGTAGGTTTGAAACCTGCCCCTACGTCTAGCTTCCGGGTCGCGCAACCCCGGACTGTGATCCGGGGTTGCGCGAAATGACGATGGTAATTATGCAACGAACTTCTGGGACACCACACTAGTATTCAATTCACGAACAGCTTCTTAATCGCTTCTATGACCTCGGGCGGTTGGTTCATGATATTCGCGGCTAATTTTTGCAGCTCCTCGCCGCCGGCTTGAACCACGTCAATCCTAAGTTTCTTGGCTTCCGCGAGCAACTCAGGGTCCTTCGCGGCTTTTTCATGTGCAGCCCGAAGTATCTTCACGCGGTCGGGAGGAGTACCCGGCGCAACAAGTGTCGGTCGTGCCCACTCTCCGCCTTGCAACATGGCCTCGGCGGTGCGCCGTTTCGTGGCCGGTGTCTTATAGCGATCCATGAGCTCATAGACCGTCGGCGCGTCCGGCACTCGCTCGCTGCGATTGCGACCGCTCTGCGCGAGGAAGCGGACGAATTTTGTTTTCAGCCAACTCAGGAAGGGTTCGCGCCCGTAATAAGTAGAGATGGTCAGTCCCATGCATTGGACCTCGCCGCGTTCCACCGCCAGGGCGATTTCACTGCTGCCGGGATAGCCGGTCACGTGGACCACTTTGGCGCCGATGGTCTCCTCCAATATTTTCGACATCACGTAATCTGAGCTACCGACACCCGTCGAACCGCATTTGGGCGGCTCCTTGGATTTGATAATATCGTCGATAGATTTAAACGGCGCGTCGGCACGCGAAAAGAGCATCATATCGTCGTTCTCGAGGGAGCCGATCCAGATAAATTTTCTCAGGTCGAACTTCACTTCGTTCTGGCCCGAGAGTTGGCTGAGATAGAAATTATTGTGCGGCGCCAGAATCGTCAAACCGTCGGGTTTGGCGACACCCCACACGTAGTTGGCCGCTGTGACGGAGCCTGCTCCCGTCATATTCTGCACAACCATGTCGGGATTTCCTGGAATATATTTGCCGATGTACCTGGCCAGCAGCCTGGCGGCGCGGTCATAGCCGCCGCCGGTGCTCAGCCCTACGATAATGCGAATGGTTTTGCCATTGTAAAAATCCCCTTGAGCCCAGGCAGAAGGAACCAAGGAGGTCATGAGAAGAAAAATGCTCAGACGAGCGCAGCAGCGGATGAGAAATCCATGGTTCTTCATGAAAATACCTTTCGAGCGATTAAAAGATTACGGGGGGATGAAGCTCACTTATTGTTGTTGTGGACGAACTATATCTTGAGTCGAGACTTTGTCAACGACCCATGTTCAGGGGGGTCAACCTTCGATGCCGAAAGGATCACGCCTTCGATAGCTCGGTCAATGACGGCATCGCCGAGATTCGGATCGAAATGGCTGAAAGAGAATTTTGCGCCTCGGCTGTGGATGAACCAGATTGCGCCGATTGGAAGTAGGATCACAAGCCGCTTACATACGGCTTCCATCCGACGTCCCAATCCAGGTATTCCAGCCCTGTGAATCGCTTCTTGTAGTCGTAAGCGAACGGCTCGCGGTAGGCATAGCCTGGATAGTAATACCGGCAA
>DASXSW010000202.1:0-4052 GCA_036505755.1 Binatia bacterium
ACTGCCACACTTTTCTGGCGACCTCGACGACCAACTCCAACTTTCGCTGTTGATCGTCCCACGAAAGCAGATTCCCCGCCGCTCCCGAGGCGAAACCACACTGCGGGCTCAGTGACAAGCTCTCAATCGGCACGTACGTCGACGCTTCTTCGATTCTGCGCAGCAATTCATCTTGCTCCTCCAACCTCCCCGATTTGGTCGTGATTAGCCCCAGGACGATATGCTTTCCATTCGGCACGAACCGCAGCGGTTCGAAGCCGCCGGCTCGCTCCGTGTCATATTCCAGTAAATAAGTACTTATCTCCAGTTTGTTAAATAGCTTCTCGGCAATAGGCTCGTATCCGCCCTGTGAATGCCAGTTGCTGCGGCTATTGCCGCGACAGATATGGATGGCCACGGTCACGTCCTCGCGCTTGAGCCCTCCCACGGATTGGTTGTCGGCCCTGAGAAATTCCTCGAAAGCCTGGTCGGGGTTAATTCCGTCTGCGCGCATGCGCCGTCGCTGATTCTCATCAACGAACGCGGCGTACCCAGGAGCATCCAGTTGAATGTAAGGAATACCTTCCGCAACGAGTTCCTGAAGTTCTTTTCCAATGATCGCAGCAATGTCGGGCAACAAATCGCCCATCGTGGGATAAAATTTCTCTGTGATGCCACGCCGGTAAGCTCGGCTTACCAAATAACCCGCGCTGGGAACGGTAACCTTGCATGGTCCCGGCGCGCGCTTCTTCAGAAACGACGACTCGTGCGCCGTGAGCCGGCGAACTGGCCGCAGTCTTCCACCAACAACTCGTTCCGTATCACCCGGTCCGCCGGCGGATTGACCGCTCCAATGGCGCCCAGACTCAGCGGCAACCATGCCGTCGACGGAATCGGCAAAGCTACTGCGAAAAGTTCCGCGCCGGTACTCGCCGTCGGTGAAGATATCGATGCCGGTTTGCCGCTGCATCTCCAGGGCATCCAGGATTGCCGTATCCTCGAGGTCCCGCAACTGCTCCGAACTCATCCGACCCGCCGCATAAGCCGCGCGACCCTCCAACAATTCCGCCGGACGCAACAGGCTTCCCAATTGATCCGCGCGATAATGCATGGCAGCCATCCTGTGATCTTCCTTTCACACTTTCTGGTTGATTTCAGATCTATCTGAGCCCCACCACAGCTTCCTTCAAAATGGACCAGTCGAATAGTTGGCTGATCGGCATGTCGGGCGCTATCCCAGCGAGCGTTGCCGTTCTTCTCAATGCCTCCTCGGACGCCATGCCGTCATCGGGCCAGATATCCTTGATCCTGTCGTAGCCTCTCCCCGCCATCTCAAGGTTATCAAGTTTGAGAAAGTCTTTGAGAAATGGGATTACCTCTTCCCGGCGTGCCTTGGTGTAGGTGATGCCTTCGAGTGTGCCCATGATCAGCCGCTTGATCTCATCGCGATTTTTTCGCACTCGTTCTTCTAACGCGATGTAGGCGCCCGTAGGAGCCTCCACCAGATCCTTCAAATAGACCATCGGCTTAAAGCCCTCCCTTTCGAGCACGAGGTCCGCCGGAACGCTAACCATGGCCGCGTCGACTTTTTTCGCCCGCAGCAGCAAAAAAGCGTTGACACCCGTACCGGCGGGAAGCACGTTGATGTCTATCCTTTTCAATCCCAAGCTTTCAAGTATCCACAGTAGAGATAAATCCACCGCCCCTCCGATCTGACTCACGGCCACCGTACGACCCTGCAGGTCTTTTGGCGATTTGATCTCCTGCCGGGTTACCAGCACGAAGAATGGCTTGTGATTGTTGATCATGACGACCTTGCCCGACAGCCCTCGGGACAACGCATTCATGGGTGTACCCAAGGTAGAAATGTACTCGATCTCCTTAGTCGCTAGGGCGGTGATCGCCAACCGGGAGGGGATCTGGACCATCAGAATCTCCAGACCATGCTTGGCAAATATCCCCTTCTTGATGGCGACATAAATGGGAAACCATGCCACGTTTTCATTGGGGTGAGAGATCCGGACGCGGGTGAGTTGAGCCTCCGCGCTGTAAAATCCACTCCACAGGCAAACTACCGTAAAGAGTCCTATCGAAATTCGCATGTTAGTTTTCACGAGGCCCTCCTGGCGGAGCGACTCCGAGCGTGAATAAAATCCGTCCTAGCCACAGCCGATTGCGTAATGGCTTTTCCTAGCTGAAGCCCGCCAGGGAGTCAAAAGCACGGCGACAACGATTATCGCCAAAACAGGGACGACCTGTGAGGCTCATTACAATCCGAGTTCGCTGTGATAAAAACGAAATAAAATAGCCAAGGGGAGTGAATTCATGAAAGCCGAAAGCATGTTCAAAGTGCGCAGGGAGGATCTGCACAATTTCACGCGCGAAGAAAACGACGCGCTGACTCGCGTCGGACCGACAACGCTGATGGGCAATCTCATGCGCCAGTACTGGATTCCGGTCGTGCCGACGGCGCATCTGAGCGAGCCCGGGGGGCGCCCGGTCCGCGTGAGACTACTCGGCGAGGACTTGGTTCTTTTTCGCACGACGGCCGGCAAAGTCGGACTCATCGGCGCCTATTGTTCCCACCGTCTGGCGCCGCTCTACTTTGGACGAGTGGAGGAAGACGGCCTGCGCTGCGCGTATCACGCCTGGAAGTATTCGCCGATGGGCAAGTGCATCGAGATGCCCAACATACCGCCCGACCAACAGTTCATCGATGAAGTGCAACACCCGGGTTACCCCTGCGTCGAGCGCGGCGGCATCATTTGGACTCATATGGGTCTGTCGAAGGATTTGCCCGATCTTCCTGATTTCGAATTTCTCCGCGTGCCGGACGCGCACCGCATCTATAGGCTGTTTTTCCAAGAAGCGAATTATCTTCAGGTCCTCGAAGGCGGCATCGATCCGACTCATGTCATGTGGTTGCATTCGCCCTACGATCTATCGGACGAGGAGATGAATGAACAACAACCCGCGCAGCAGCGGGCCGCGAACAAGGCCGGCGTGAAGAAAACTCCCGAGGACGTCGAAATATTCGACCGCGAAGCCGGCTTTACCTACGGCGCCAAGCGATCCCTCGGCGGTGGCAAGACGCTCTGGCGCGTCAACCAGTTCATACTTCCTTTCTACACCATGCCGCCGGGCGCCGATCAAAAAGCCGCCCGCGCCTTCGTTCCCGTTGACGACGAGAACTGCGTCAAGTGGCAGGTGCGCTGGTACCCGACTGAAGAGATCGCCAAAAACACCGAAGAGAAAGTGCGCGAGTCGTTCGCCGAAGAGGCCTACGATCCGCCGACCAACTCGCTTCCCTTCGGCCATATTCGCATGAAAGCGAAACGTTCCAACGACTATTTGATCAACTGGGAGATTCATAAGGCGCGCCGCCTGGGCATCGCCGGAGTCAACTTGCAAGATGTCTGCGTCACGGAGAACGAAGGCCCCGGCCCGATCATGGACCGCACTAAAGAACATCTCTGCGCCGGCGACATCAGCACGATCAAAGCACGCATGAAGCTGCTCGACGCCGCGAAGGCCTGGCGCGAGAAGGGAGCGGTGCCGCCGGGCGCGCGCGACGCGGGCGTCTACCGAGTCCGCGGGACTTCGACAATTGTTCCAGATGATGTCGATTGGATAGATGGCGTGAAGGACGCCATGACGGTGCCGGCGGTCACGTAAATCCTTTCTTTTAGCTCGCCCATCGAAAAAGGAGTTAGATGATCCCGGCGTTTTTCAGTTCCATGAGCCGGTCCTGCGAGAAGCCGAGCTCGCCGCAATAAATCTCCTCGTTGTGATGGCCCATCTTGGGCCCGAGAAAATCGACTGATCCTGGCGTGGCGGAAAACTTCGGCACGACGTTTTGCACGATCGCTTCGCCGAGATCGGGATCTGGTACGCGCACCATCGCTTCCCGCGCGCGATATTGCACGTCGCGGAAAACATCTTCCATATCGAACACCGAAGAATAGGCAACTTCGTGCTTATCGAAGTGCTCGATTACTTCCTGGCGCGTATGCTGTTCGATCCATGCGCCGACGATACCGTTGACCTCGACCGAATTCTCAACCCGCGCGGAA
>DASXSW010000203.1:0-6060 GCA_036505755.1 Binatia bacterium
TTGCTACCATTGTTATTGGCCACCCAAACATAAAGAACGTTATGGCCGATGCTATCGATAAAACTCTAATTGTCTGACCCGCAGTGTTCATTTGCGTTCCTCCTTTTGCTTTGACGTTTTAAGTCCGGTTTAGTTTTTTTCTAAGCTAACGAAGAACTAATGATTGCTGATTTCATCTAAGCGAACCCTAAAAATGATAGCGAAAATTTCTACAGGTCCCTCCGACTCTTTCATCGCGACGAACAAAATCCGGGTCAAGAGCAAGCGCACTTCCAATACTCCTTGGTTCATGTGTCTCGAATTACAGAGCGAACTGGAGCAACCCATATGCCACAAGAGATCGATGTGAGGGATCATCGAAAATGAAACGATCACAATAGTTTCAGAATTTCGCAGCGCGGCTCCCGACGAATTGTGACGATGATCGTTTGTCGACATAGCGGCCAGTATGTCGGAATATCGACTTGGCCTGCCGAGCGATCTCACTTTCTTAATCCTTAACGGGGGGCGCAAGAAATGGCGTCGCGAAAGCCCGGGTAGGCAGGCCCGGCAGCATCGCCGTTTGCACCCCGGCGATGACCTCGCCGGCCTCCGCGCCAATCATCGAATCCGAGAATGCGGTCGTCACTCCGGCCGACAAGCGCCTTCATAAAGCCGTGTCTTTCGCCGGTGGTCTGCGTCCTCAGCACAGCGCTCATCGGCAGCCTCGCGACCGAGCGGTGATGCCTCGGACCGGTGTTTACTGGACAACCTGGTCGAGCACAATATCGATATTCTGCGAACCCACCGCCACGGGATTTTTTTTATAGTCGCCGGTTAAATCACCCGGTTGGCGGGTACCCGGATTCCCGTCTTTATCCAAGCGGGCCGTGAGTGTGAACGCGCCCGTGAACGGTGTGCCTTGCATCATTACGTTCTCGGGACCCAGCGAATAGGAGAGCGGAAAAACCGGGTAATCGATTTTCTTGACTGCCATGGGAGGGCCCTTAGCAGCGTTGGCAGGCCGCGCGATGATGAAGAGAGTCGCTTGAGAGTCCACGTTGGCTTTGAGTTTTGGATCGATGGTGATCTTGCCGCTGATCTGCGCTGATGAAGATGTAGCGGCGGCGGTGCTTTTGTCGCCTCCTGTTGAGCGGCCTGGCGTGCCGCCGGTCGTCGGGATGTCGGCGAGCACTTTGACGACCTCGTTTCGTTCTTCGCCGGGTGGAACCAGATTTAGCAATCTCTCCAAGACTTCCCGAGCGCCGGCAAAATCCTTTTTCTCCTGATACAAAACCATGCCTTTGCCCCACAGCGCCATGGGAAAGTTCGGCGCCTGCGACAACGCTTTGTCGAACGCCATCAGCGCGCCGTCACCATGGCCGGCCTGTATGAGTATGTAACCCATATAAGTGTGCGCCTCGGGATTATTCGGATCGGCGTCGAGGACTTTTTTGAAGGCGTCGATGGCCTTGGGAAAATCCTGTTTGCCGAAAGCTTGTTTGCCTTCGTTCAGCGCGGCGCGGGCGGCGCTGGATGCGGGGGTTGTGCCGGTCAGGAAATCGCCGGTCATGGTGTCATTCTCGGATTCGCGCGGGCGCACGGATTTGGTCAGCATCACGCCGAGCGCCAAGCCGAAGAGCATGAGAAAGGCGCCGCCGGCGACGATTTGCCAGCGGCGAAATGACGGTGAGGCAGCGCTTTTGGCGGCGGGCCGTGGCTTGACCGTTGGCTCAGGCGGCAAAGTGTTGAGCTGTTGAATGACGCCTGCCGCCTTCGTCTCGACTTCCTGCTTGAGACCAGAGTAATCCGACTCCGATAGTTTGCCCGATTGAAAATCGAAATCGAGATCCGTTAGTTCACTGCGCAACCGGCCGCGCTCGCGCAGCAGTTGCGCTCTGGCGCTCTCATCTTCGAGGTCGGTCTGCTCCACGGCTGCGCGCAATAGATCGCTTGGAACTTGCTCCTGCATCGGCGCTTGGCCTGATGTGCCTTGCGCAAGCCTTTTATTTTTCGCCCAGCGGCGAACGAACCACAGCGCGGTTATGACGCCAAGGACAAGAACGACGTACGGCAAGATCCACAAAAGCGCGCTGATGCCCGTGGTCTTGGGCTTCAGCAACACCCATTCGCCATATTTCGACACGAAGAAATCTTTGATCTGCTCGGGCGATTTGCCGGCCTGAAGCTGCTCGCGCACGATGGCGCGCATCTGCTGCGCCATTTCCGAAGGCGAGTCGGCGACCGACAGATTCTGACAAACAACACAGCGCAGCTCGGTGGCGATGGCGCGCGTTCGATCGTCGAGATCGGGAGCGGTTGCGGCGCGCAAAGGCGCTCCGGATAGGACCAATAGGACGAATAAGACAAATATTCCGGCCGCGCTCATCGCCTTTAACGCACCGCGTTGTAATCGCCTTTGCCTTCCTGGGCGCTGACGACGCCTTTAGAGGCTTCTTCGAGCTTGCCGATGACCAGCGCGGCGCGAATGGCGCCAACGTGTTTGTAGGTGATGCGTCCCTCAGGATCGATGAAGAAACTTTCCGGGATGCCCCAGGTGCCGTAATCGACGGCGATCTTGCCGGCTTCGTCCTTGCCGTTCGGATAGGTAATATTGAATTCCTTCAAAAACTCGCGCGACTGCTCATCGGTGTCCTGCACGGCGACGGCGAGAAAAACCATATTTTTGTCTTTGACTTTTTGCCACGCGGCTTCGAGCTCGCGTGCTTCCTCCCGGCACGGCACGCACCAGGAAGCCCAGAAGTTGACGAACACCGCCTTGCCGCGCAGGTCGTCCAGGGTGAGCTTGCGGCCGTCGAAGAGCGTCACGGTGAACGGCGGCGCGGGTTTGGCGATCAGCGGCGAAACGATGTAGTGCGCGTCGCGGGTGAAACCATAGGCGAGAACCCCGAGCACCGGCGCGATGATTAGAATCGTGATTCCCAGACGCCGCCAGCGCATCTAACCCTCGCCGTGCTCCGGAGAGTAGAGCGCGGGACTCGTCTCCAAAAAACTGAAGGCCTCCGCCGGAGCTCGCTTGCCGAGCGGCGCGATGCAAACCAAGGTGCCGAGGGCGATGACAAAGCCGCCGATCCACATCCAGATCACCAGCGGACGCACCAGCACTTTTAGTGTCGCGTGGTTGCGATCGACTTCGCTGAAGCCAGACAGGATTAAATAAATATCCTCGCTCAAGCTGCTCTGATGTACGGCCCGACCGATGGGCGATTGCTGCGTCGGAAAAAATTTGAGCGCCGGATTCAGGATGCCTTGATCGACGCCGTTGTGAAAAACCCGAAAGGCGCCCTCGACGCGAAAATGAGTCGGCTGTTGCGAACCCGTCAGACCGTCGAACTGAATTCTATAATTGCCGACCTGAAGCTCTTGATTGACCGCCATGGTCGCTTCTTTTTCTATGCTGTAGGACATAGAACCAGCGATGCCCATCATGATCAACACAATTCCGAGGTGAACGACGAAACCACCGTAGCGCCGCTGGTTGCGCCGCGCCAGGGTGATCAGGCCACGAAAAATGCCCTCGCCGGCAATGCGCTTGCGCGCGCGCAGCGCCAACCCGGTATCGTACAGAATCGTAAATGCGACGAAGGCCAAAAGGGTAAATCCCAGGAGCGGCAGAAAATTGCGCACTTTCCAGACGAACAATCCCAAACCGAGCGCCAGCGAAGCGGGCGCCGGCCAGAGAAAATTGCGCTTCAGGTTGTCCCATGAAGCGCGGCGCCAGGCGATGATCGGGCCGATGGCCATGAGAAAGACCAAAAACAAAAACAATGGCACAGTGACGGAATTGAAGTAGGGCGCGCCGACACTGACCTGTACGCCGGCGACGGCTTCGGAGAGCAGAGGAAAAATTGTGCCGAGAAAAATCGTGAAAAGCGCTGAAACCAGCACGATGTTGTTCAGCAAAAACGCCGACTCACGGCTGATCATCGAATCCAGCTCCGGTTGCTCTTTGAGCAGATCGGCGCGATAGGCGACTAAACCGAAGGAGGCGAGCAAGATAACGGCGAGAAAGCCTAGAAAGAAACCGCCGACGGGGCCTGACGAAAAGGCATGAATAGACGACAGAATCCCTGAGCGCGTGAGAAACGTGCCGAAAATGGTGAGGCTGAAGGCGACGATGATCAACGACAGGTTCCACACTTTCAGCATGCGCCGCCGTTCCTGAACCTGGATCGAATGCAGGAATGCCGTCGCCGGCAGCCACGGCATGAACGCGGCGTTCTCCACCGGATCCCACGCCCAGTAACCGCCCCAGCCGAGCACGTGATAGGACCACCAGGCGCCGACCAGATTGCCCGCGGTGAGAAAAAACCACGCGGTGATCGTCCAGCGGCGCGCGCTGACGATCCAGGCGTCATCGAGCTTGCCGACGATCAGCGCCGCCATGGCGAACGCGTAGGGCACGGTGAGCCCGACAAAGCCGGTGTAGAGTAGCGGCGGGTGGGTCATCATGTTGGCGTCTTCGAGAAGCGGGTTTAGGCCGCGCCCGTCGGGCGGTATGGGCGAAATCGTTTCAAATGGATTCGACAGAAAAGCGACCACGCCGAGAAAAAACGCCGAAACGATGCAAAAAATCATGATCACCCAGGGCATCGTGTCCTTGTGACGGTCGCGATAAATCCACGCGACGATTCCGGAGAAAATGATCAGCACCCACTCCCAGAGCAGCAGCGAGCCTTCGAGGGCGCCCCATAAACCGGTCACGCGATAATAGATGGGCGTCGCGCGCGTGGTGTTGAAAGCGACGTACTTGATGGAAAAGTCAGTGGTGACCAAGCCGTATATCAACGACGACGACGCCAGTGTGACGAGAATGAACTGGCCGACAATTGCGCCGCGCGCGACTGATAGATAGCGCCCATCGCTCGTCCGCGCCGCGAGGATGGGTGTCACAATCCCCGCGAGCGCTATGACGAAAGCCAGAAGTATCGAGCTATGGCCGAGAGTCGCGGTCACTTGGTGCTTGCTTCCTTGGCGGGGATGAAACTTTTGGCGGCTTCCTTGCCGTCGGCGTGTGGGCTGTATTCTTCGGCGTGTTTGGCCATGATCGTCGTCGCGCGAAAAACCCCGTCGGCGCCGATCCGGCCTTCGACCACGGCGCCCTTGCCTTCGGTAAAAAGATCCGGCGGCACGCCTTTGAAAAACACGGGCACTGTGGTGGTGCCATCGGTGAGCTCGAAGCGATAGGTGAGGGTTTGCAAATCTTTTTGCAGCGATCCTTTGACGACCATGCCGCCCATGCGCAAAAACTTATCGTTCGACGCATTCTCCTTGGCTTTGAGCTCGGATGGCGTGACGAAGTAGACGATAGCTTCCTTCATGTCGCCGATGACCAGATAGGAGACGGCTGCGAGGATGATGATTCCGCCGATCAGAAGACGTTTACTTTTTGACATCGCGATCCGTCGCCTCCACCGGTTCGAGCGCGGCCAGCTCTGCTTGCGCGCTACGGTAACGGCGCCTCAATGAAACGACGTACAGGAGGATAACTCCCCAGACAATCCCGTACGCCAAGCCGACAAATCCCCAAGGTCCCATTCAGCCGCCTTGCGCCAAGCGCCTTGCCTTGATCTCGTAGCGCATCTCACCGAACCGATAGCGCACCGATAGCAAATAAAAATAAAGCAACAAGAATCCGACAAAACTGATCGTCAACGCGATCAGCATCGACGGGTCGACGTTTTCCCAGGGAGGCTTATTCGGCTGCAAGATCGACGGCGGCTGATGCAACGTGCGCCACCAGTAAACCGACATATGAATCAGCGGAATGTCGAGAAAACCGATGATCCCCAGAACTGCGGCCGCGCTTGCGGCGCGGCTCTCATCGTCGATCAGCGAACGCAACATCAAGTAGCCGGTGTAGATCAATAAGAGAATCGCAGTCAGCGTCAGCCGCGCGTCCCATGTCCACCAGACGCCCCAGGTGGGGCGTCCCCAGATCGAGCCTTCGATGATGGTGAGCGCGGTGAACAGCACGCCGATTTCCGCCGCCGAGTGCGCCAGGATGTCGTCGCGCTTCTCGCGCTTCCATGAGTACATGGCGCTGCCGATGAAGACCAG
>DASXSW010000204.1:0-5796 GCA_036505755.1 Binatia bacterium
TGCCGATCTCGATGCCGATAAAGTGCTCGTGGAATTCGCTGATCATGAAACCCAGCAGCGCTTCCTGCATCGACACGACGATTCTTTGGCCTTCGCCGGTGCGCTCACGGGCGTGAAGCGCCGCCAGAATACCGCATACCATGCTGACGCCGGCGGCTTCGTCGCCGATGCCGATCGCTTTGGTTCCCGGCGCGCCGCTGTAGTTCCATCCCGTGTGCGTCCAACCGGTCATGCTGTTGTTGGTGTGCGCGGTGCTGCCGTAGTCCTTGTACGGTCCCGACTCGCCGAAGCCGCGCGAGCAGGAGTAGATCAGGCGCGGATTGATTTTTTTCAGGTCATCGTAACCGAGGCCGAATTTTTCCATCTGTCCCGCATGATAGTTCTCGACCACCACATCGGCTTTGGCAATCAGTTGGCGGGCCAATTCCACGCCGCGTTCGGTTTTCAAATTGAGCACGACGCTCTTCTTATTGACGTTGATCCACAAAAACTCATAGGCGTCTACTTTAGCGTCGGGCGGCATCCACGAGCGGCGAAAGCCGTCGCCGGAGGGCGGTTCGATCTTGATAATCTCCGCGCCCATATGGCCGAGCAGCATGGTACAAAAAGGGCCGTTGAGTGCGTGGGTGAAATCGATTACGCGAATATCGTCTAAAGCGCCGGGCATGGTACCTCCTTTTACACTCTGTCATTCCCGCATGGTTTTAGCGGGAATCCAGGCGAAATCCGACTGGACCCCCGATAAAAACATTCGGCGGTGACAACTTCGGGGAAATTATCTATCACAAGTCCGCTGATCTCTGCATCTTGCTTCGGGGTAGTTCACCTAAGTGGCCGGACCATACCATGAAATGGAGAAGAGACAACGGAAGTTCCCGGGTGTTTGACAAGTAGTTGAAGGACTCAGTAGATTCACGCCGTCGTGATTTCTAATTATCCTAATACGCAGGTCAGTAGACTCACTGCTTAGATTCCAATCTCTCAACTCATGGAGATTCAAGACCTTCGAAAGGATTCTTCCTGGATGCCGGCGATTGAAATTTTTGAGGAATTCATACCTAAATTAGATCCTATATTTTTCGCTGGAATCAGGAAGCTCATACTTTTAGACAATGATTATCACAAAGATAAAAAAGTTACTGCGGCTGCCGGTATGTTCCAATCCAAAGCGCTAAATCCGCCGACATCGAATTTTATCTAGGCCATTTTTCAAACCTTCCAAAAGAGGCAAAACAAAGCCGCATGTATCTTGCATGGCGTTTGTTATGCTCCTTGGGTCATGAACTTTATCATCATAGGATCAGAGGTCAGAAGAAAATTAGGCGGCCGAAGTTCAAACAGGAGCAAAAGAATGCGGACGAGTGGGGTGTCAAGACAATTAGTCCAATCTTCGCTTCTGTGTATCCAAAAGATCTATATGAAAAGGAATGGAATCTTATCGTCCAGAAAATTAGGGAATCTCAAGACACTAAGAATCTAACAACCGGATTGAGCTGACGGAGCGAACATATGCTACAAATTTGAAGCCTACGTTTTTGAACGCTATTCTTGCAGCTCATCCGGAATCGTTAGAGCGCAGAGGACAATCGATGTCGAAAATCACCGACCTACACGATGCGGTAAAGCGAGCGAACCTCGCTGAGATAAAAAGGCTCCTTGAAGCAGACCGCTCGTTAGCAAATGCTCGCAGCGAAACGGATGTGCGAGGCACTTATCCGCTTCACGTCGCAGCCGAGTTTGGTCAAGCTCGTGCCGCTCGGCTGCTGCTCGATTATGGCGCGGACGTTACTCTGCTGGATTCCGAAAATGATGCGACCGCGCTTTGTTGGGCCGCATTTTTCGGCCGCCCGGAAGTCGTTGAGGTGTTGCTGGCCGCGGGATCAGAACCAAATCAACGCAACAAGCATGGTCTTACGCCGCTGGCGTGTGCATTAGGTGGAACACAAGGGCGATGGAAGCAATTTTCCAATGCCTCATTGGAGGATTGGCAAAAATCGCTGGAGGCTGTCCGTCTGCTCGGAGGTGTCGAGTAAGCGCGGTTTCTTATTCGGCTCTAACGTAGTCTTTCCCTCACAACCCGTAAAATATCTTGGCGTTGTCGTAAAGAATCTTCTGGACCGCTGATTGGGAAATCTCGCCTCTGTCGGCGCGTTCTTTTAGCAGGCGCGGAAATTCGTATTCCATCGAGGAGTCTCGGTGGGTGTAGTCGGAGCCGACCATGAGGCTATCTTCGCCGGCGACTTTTAGAATATATGGCAAGTCTTCGTCGACCTGGCAGGTAACGTACATGCGGTTGGCTTTGAGCAATTCCGATGACAAGGTGTAGCGCGCGAACTGGCTGAACGTGCCGGCGCCATCGGCGGACTTTTCCATGCGCCGTTTGAGTTCCCAAGCAATGAAGGGCACCCAGGAGCAGCCGGCCTCGATGATGCCGAAGCGGAGTTTAGGAAATTTCACCGGCAGTTGATGGCGGATGATTGTGTGGAAGGCATGCACGCTGGGCAATTGCGAACGCATGAATGAACCCAGCGAAAATTCCCGCGCAGGGACAAAGTCCGGTGTGCCCGAGCCGATGTGAACGCAGATAGGCAAGTCCAAACGATTCGCTTCTTCGTAAAGTGGGAAAAAGTAGGGATCGGCCGGCCATTTGCCGGCCTCCAGGTCTCCCTTTTTTAAAATTCCGCAGGCACCGTGATCCTTCGCAAATTGAAGTTCCTTGACCGACTCGTCGATGTTCATGAGTGGTGGCAGGCAGACCCAGCGCAAGCGACCGCGCGACTCGGCGCAGCGATCGGCAAGCCAGCGGTTGTAGCTGCGTCTGAGCGCCAGCGAAACATCCGGGCGCTGTGTCGCTTCCATTAAAAATAACGTGGGGTAAAGCACCTGTACCTCGGTGCCCATCTCGTCCATATCGCGCAGGCGCGCTTGCACGTCCAACAGTTCGCGTGTCTCGACCGTGGTACGCGTGTTGTTATCGTCGCGCACGAATCGCATCTGGCGGTGGCCGTCGATCAGCCAATAGCGCGTTGGCGTTTTAGACGGATCGACGCGGCTTGGATATTGAGTGATCGGTTTGAACTCCTGCTCGTCCCCGCTCAGGTATTCCCACGTGGCTTCGGTTTCGTCGATGTGAGTGTCGGCGTCGATGATCGGCATCACGCACCTCCTGCATCTGTCGCATTTCTATCGGAGATATTAATCACAAATGGTACAAGGCGCGCAAAGGAAAACCCTCACCCTTGCCCTCTCCCGCAAAGCGGGCGAGGGAACAGATGCGGCACGCCGGATTATGACAAAAAAATGGCGTGCCGTGATGAGCGAGAGACAAACGAAGAGAGCCGCTCGGTTGAGCGGCTCTCTTCGACAAAGACGTTGATCTGATCGAAAATTGATTAGCCGGCGGACTCGGCAAAAAACTTGCCGGCTTCAATGGGTGGGAGATTGCGGTTCTGCGGTGTTCCCGAAGCCAACGGTTTGCCATCGGCGCCGAGGCGCGTTTCCTGGCCGGCTTGCTGTTGTCCTTTTGTACCTGCGCCGACGCGAATAACGACCAGATTACCGTCGCCGGTGTTGAGATAACGGTAATAAGCGCCCTTGGGGATCATCACGCCCTGATACTGCTTCACTTCCATTTCATTGCCGTTTTCATCGAACACGCTCATCTGGCCTTCCAAGACGATAAACGCGTGGTCCTCGTTAAGGTGCTTATGAATTTCGTTCTCGCCGCCCTCTGCGTTGATCTTGGTGTGAATCCACATATTCGGCGTCTCGGCGACGAGCTGCGTCACTCGTCCCTGCTTCATGTAGGGCGTCTTTAATGAAAAGACTTTCGCTTTGGGTTCATCATCAGCTCGAAACTTGGCCGCGGTTGCGCTGGTTTGCATACAAATGCTCCATTCTAGCGTCAAAATCATCAATCGAGTCGAGACCCTTCGCTTTCGCTCAGGGTGACTTGATCGCTGGCTTCAAAACGGAAGCGACCAAGTCAGTTATTAATGCCGTCAATTTTCAAATCGTATAGCTTGATCACGTTCTCACGCACCACTTTTCGCAGCACTTCTTTGGGCAAATGGCCGAGCTCTTCGGCGATCACTTTGCGCGAATTCGGCCATGTCGACGCGGCATGTGGGTAGTCGTTGGACCACATGAATGTATCCTGGCCAAAACGATTCATTAATTGGCCGCCGCAGGGATCGCTGAAAAACGTCGCGTAAACCTGTTCCGCGCAATATTCGCCGGGTAGTTTCTTCATGAACGGCAGCGGCACTTTGTTTTTGAAGCGCACGTAGTACTTGTCCCATTCATGCATGTAGAAAGGCAGCCACGCGACTTCGTTCTCGACGTAGACCAATTTCAATTTCGGGAAACGTGCCAGAACTCCGGTAAACACGAGATCGAATAACGTATTCGCCGCGTCGTTGACCTTATCGTTAACAGCAGTTTTGTAAGTGTCGAGCCCTTTGCGCTCGAAGCGGCTGTAATTGAAGCCGGTCAAAATGTGCAGGTTCACCGGCATATTCATTTCCGCCGACGCTTCCCAGGAGGGATCGTAGTAATCGCTGGTAAATGGCAGATGTTCGGGCGGCACCTGCCAGATCAAGCTGCCGATGAGTCCGGCTTTCTTGCAGCGTTCGAGCTCCTTGATGGCGTTGTTGATGTGGTAAAGCGAGATCATCGGAATGCCGATCAAGCGTCCGGGCGTCACTTTGCAGTAATCAATCATCCAATCGTTGGCGATCTGAAAACAGGCTTCCTGGAGTTCGGCGCTTTCCAAAGCAAACAAGCGAAGCCCAAGCGTCGGATAGAGCACTTCGGCGGAAACTCCATCGACTTCCATCTCGCTGATGCGCGCCTTGGGGTCCCAGCCGCCGTCACGCTCGCCGGGTGAATTGCGTTTAGGAAAGTTGGGATATTTGGGTTTTAGAGACGGCGTGAGATTGTTTAGCCACAAATCATCCGGCTCCATGATATGCGAATCCGCCGAGATGATTTTCTCTCCGGCCAAAACGGTTTCAGGCGTATACGCGGCTGCGGCTGTGCTCATATGTTTTGTCCTCGCTTTCGATCGAAATTTCTCTAGCTCATGAAAGGACAATTTGCCGAAGGCAATTGTCTGGCTCACACTTCTTGTTTCCTATGAGACCCCCCCCTTGAAGTCAAACTCACTTGTTCTCGGACTGCAATTTGCCGGCACGCCACGGAATAAGATCACTGTTTCCTGGCGTAACGGCTGTCCCTTCCATCACGCCACCGCTGACCTTTCCGGTGAATTGATACGGAAGTGCGCCGATGGTTAGGTTGAAGATGATCTCCTCACCTCTCAACACGGGTTTGTCAATTTTCATCTCCCCGAGTGCCCCTTCCGCCGAGACATTTAACATCTGATATTGTTGGTTGATCGCTAGAACTATGAGGAGCCGCCTCTTGCCACCCGGGTCTAACTCCATGAGCCACTCGCCACCGATGACGGCCGGAACGACCCACAAGTAAAGATAAGCCTTGTCCGTTCCGTTGGCTTTGACTTTTTCCGGCACGGTGAGCGAAAGCTGCCGGTCGGGATACCAGTCGCTCATGTAATAGTCGTGCGCGACGATGCGCGATCCGGGTTTCAATTCCGCCAACAGTTTAGGCTGCAGCTTTTCCATGAAATCCGGCAAAACATAGAGCGTTACGACGGTTGCTTTGCTGATGTCGGTTTTGAACATGTCCTGTTCGATGAATTTGACCCGTTCAGCGACACCATCGGCTTTAGCCTGTTTGTTGGATAACTCTACTAATTTGGCGTCGATATCGACA
>DASXSW010000205.1:0-5789 GCA_036505755.1 Binatia bacterium
ACAAGTAGGGTTGGTGCGGGCGGGCGGCTCCGGCTGCTGCATATCGGTGTTTTCGAATGCGCCGCATCCGAACGCAGCGAAGCTCTTCGCGAACTGGTTCCTTTCGAAAGAAGGGCAAACATTGACGCACACTCTAATACCTAACATCGACCGCTCCTCATTGCGCAACGATATACCCTTTGGCGAGGTCGCGCCCGACCAGCGACGCAAACCGGGTGTCGAGTACGCGTTCCCTGACGCCGATCCTAAATTCGGGCCGCGCCAGGAAGAAGCGCAGAAATGGGTTTACAAGATCTGGGAGTCGAGGCAGAAGTAGTCGACCCGCCGAGGATCGAAGATAGAGAATAGAGGTTCGCGATCGTCTATCCTCCATTCTCCATCCTCGACTGTGAAAACCAGTGGACCACTCACCGACAGTCGCGGAATTCCCTGCGCTAAGTCAGGCGCGCACGCCCCGCCTAACGAAAGGCCACTTCGTCATGGCGGCGGTGCTGCTCATGCTCGGCTACTTTCTCATCTGGCCCGTGCTGTTGCTGTTGATCAATAGCTTCAACGCCGCATCCGATTGGTTCGTTGAACCGCGCACCTGGGGAGTTAAACATTGGGTGAATGCATTTCAGCGCCCGGGTTTACTTCGTTCTTTAGGTAATTCTCTGCTCATCTGGTCGATGACCGTGGCTTGCAGTTTTCCCATCGGCATAGCGATCGCCTGGGTTTTGGCGCGCACGAAAATTCCATTCAGCCATACTTTGGAGTTTTTGTTTTGGGTCTCCTATATGGTTCCCGCTCTTCCCACTACCATCGCTTGGATCACTCTGTTGGACCCAGACATCGGCATGATCAATGTCGGTCTAAAAAAATTGTTTCAACTTGACCAGGGACCGTTCAACATTTTCACCATTCCCGGCATCGTGTGGGCGAACTTGATGGGCCACGGCATCTCCATCAAGGTGATGCTTTTGACGCCGGCCTTTCGCAACATGGATGCGACGCTGGAAGAGGCCGCCCGTGTCGGCGGCGCTGGCAATTTGAGAACTCTTTTCAAGGTCACGCTGCCCCTGATGATCGCGCCGATGATGATGGTTTTCGCTTTACAACTCCTGCGAGTCTTTCAGTCTTTTGAAACGGAGTATCTGTTAGGCTTGCCCTTCGGCTTCTTTGTTTACTCAACAAAGATTTTTGCGCTGATCAGAAACCAAGTTCCCAACTACGGAGAAGCCACGGTCCTGGCAAGTATCACGCTGATAATGATCGCGTTGATCATTCCGCTGCAGCGTTGGATTCTTGAACGGCGCCGCTACACTACCATCACCGGCAGTTTTCGGCCTGGCCTCATCGATCTCCGCCGGTGGAACTATGTGGCCTTCACGGTCATCGCCTTGCTGCTCATCTTGCTCACTGTCGGGCCGCTGGCTATTTTAGTGTTGGGGAGTTTCATGCAGCGAATCGGCTACTTCGTGTTGGGATTTACCCTCGACCACTGGCGTTTCGTGTTGACCGATCCGGTGTTCATCAAGGCGCTCCGCACCACGCTGATTCTCGCCGCCACCGCGGCGATTCTAAGCCCGCTTTTGTTCTCGATTCTCGCATACATTTTGGTTCGAACGGGCTTGCCGGGCCGGGGCGCGCTGGACGCGATGATCTGGAGCGCCGGCGCCATTCCCGGCATCCTCGCGGGGCTTGGACTTTTGTGGGTGTTCATCGGTACGCCATTGCTGAATTTCATGTTTGGCACCATCTGGGCACTAATCCTCGTCGTCTTGCTTCAAGGCAAGACGACCGGCGTCAATATCATGAAAGGCGTGTTCGTCCAGGTCGGCGCCGACATGGAGGAAGCCGCGCGCGTCTCCGGTGCGGGCTGGATCAGGACCTATTTCCGCATCTGGCTGCCGCTGTTGATGCCGACGCTAATCCTGCTATCGGTAATGAATTTCGTCAGCGCGGCGGGCGCAACCAGCAGCATTATTTTGCTCGCCTCACGCGACACCATGACGCTCTCACTGATGGCGCTCGAGTTGTCATCGACCGCTGTCAGTAATCGCGAAGCGGCCAGCATCATCAGCATCTTCATCATCGCTTTCACGATGACCGGCGCTTTGGTCATCAGATACTTCGGCCTTCGCTTCGGTGTGCGCCATGACGTGCAGGCTGGCATGGCCGCGATTCAATCGGTCGCGCCAATTCCTGCCGACAGAATCGTCCCTCAACCGTCACGCGTATAGGACGAGTGCGCGGATGCCAATCAGTTGACTTGTTCATAACCGCCTCCGAGCCCTAACGTGGCCACTATTCCCGGCCGTGAGCAGCGTTGCCGCGAATCCTAATCGCAAAAACCCGCGAATGTTACACACGTTCGCTCGGCCAAGATAGATGCATGCCGCTTACCCGAAAAAGCACGCGTGTTTGTCCTCGTCAACAAGAGCCAAGAATTTCTCCAGCGAGCCTACCTGCGGTGCCGGATCGTAACGATGCCACTTCAGGTCAGCTCTTTGCCAGAAAACATTCCACACTTCCTTGGTTTTAACGTAAGTGGCTTTCGCCACAGGCTGTTCAACTTTCTCGTCAGACTTGTCCCACCGAGGTCGACTTTCAAAGATCTCAACACTTTGACCAGATATACGGTAGCCGATGTCAAGTTTGGAACGAATGTGGGGCGGTGGGCGGCGCTTCGCAAGGAATGCGAGCACTGCCTTTTCCGCCTTCTTTGTTTCAAATTCGGTTAGCATGATTCGGCCAACCTAAGCCGTTGAGGCCGCCCCCGTTAAGCAGCAACGATTGGTTGGGGCTGCTTCTTCTATTGCATGGAATGCAGCCCGAACATGTTCCCCTCAGTATCGAAGGCCAACACGATAAACCCGTACTCGCCGATAGAGAACTTCTCTTTTAGGACTCGGCCGCCAGCAGCCACGGCTCGCTTTGCTTCTACCGCGCAGTCCCCGCAACTGAAGTAGACCAATGTGCTGTTGCTGTTGCCGCCAGATGGGAAGCCTTCCATTTTGGCCAGAGCGCCAGACGCGCCATAGTCTGTAAAGGACTGCGGAAATGCCCAAAGCTCTGGGACCGTGCTGTTCAACTTTTTGAGTTTGGTCTGGAGCATAGCCTCGTAGAACTTCCTCGCTCGCTCCATATCTTGCACATAGATCTCGAACCAATTTACCGGATTGTTCGCCATTGCACTGCTCCCCTCCTTCGGAAATTCGAAAATCCTTCTCTGTCTTATTCTTATTCCATCGAGACTTCAGGTGAAACCATAGCCCTGCGAGATTTATCCTTTTGATCAACGAGCTGTTAATCAATTATCGTTCGTGTTTTTTCCAATATACCAGGTCGGCATAGTATCAATATACCTGCAAGGCGCAGCCGGTTTCCCGGCTTCGGTCACTTGTCGATATTGCTTTTTATCCGAGTCTGAACTAATCAGGCCTATGAATTGATTAGGAGGCCGTAACATGGCGCAAACAAGCGTTGCCGACATTTTGGTTGAATATCTTAGCTCGAAAAACGTGCGGCATATTTTTGGTGTCCTCGCACACACCTCATTTGCCATCGGCGACGCTATAGCGAAACGTCCTCATATGAGCTTCGTCAACGCGCAGCACGAAGGCGGCGCGGGAAACATGGCGCTCGGTTACGCGCGTGCCACCAAGCAGCCGGCCGTTTGTCTGGTCTCCGCGGGTGGCGGCGCGACCAATATCGTCACCGCCGTCGCGCAAGCGCACAAAGAATCCGTGCCTTTGTTCGTCATCTCATCGGACATCGACACCGCCGCCTCGGCGAAAGGAGCTTATTCGTCGTTCCACGGCATGGAGCATGTCCGACTTTTTCAGCCGATCACCAAGCAAAGCGCAAAACTTGAACGCGTCGAAGAACTAGGATCGCTGCTGGACACGCTCTTCCGCCAGACCACGCGCGGACGCCAGGGTCCGGTCTTTCTCATCGTCCCGGAAGATCTGCAGCATGAAAATCTTCCCGAGCCGTTGAGCTTCACGCCGACGGCCGAGCCGGTCGCCCCGGCGATGGACGCACACGCTGCCGAAGTTGCCGTGGATCTTTTGCTTCAGGCCAAAAACCCGGTGGTGCTGGCCGGCACGGGCGTCGACTGGGCGGGAGCCCGCGAAGAAGTGCGCGAGCTTGCCGAGTTGTTATCGCTCCCGGTCGCTGTGAGCTACACGGCTAAAGGTGTTTTCCCGGAAAATCACCCGCTCGCCCTCGGCTGCCTCGGCTTCGGCAGCCGGCCCTACTCGCGCAAATTTTTTCAAGAGTCCGATTTGATTCTCGCCGTGGGCGCTACCTTCAGCGAAGGCACGACGATGCGCTTTGGTCACGAGATCATTCCCGAGAAAGCCAAGATCATACAGATCGACACCGATCCGGAGGAGCTCGGTAGCAATTATCCGACGGCCTTGTCGATCCAAGCGGACGCCAAGATCGCCCTGCGCGCGATCATCGATGGCGTAAAAAGCCGCCAACCCAAAGCGAATGGCGCAAGAGCGCAAGCGATCCAGCAAGCCAAACAAGCCTGGAAAAAAGATCTCGATGAGAAAACTGCCAAGTCAGGTTTGACCTACGAATCCGTGATGAAAGCTCTAAATGAGCTGCTCACAGGAAAAGAAATCCTCACGACTTCAGGGATGACGGGCGACACGCTGCGCGGCATCGATGCGGTGACGCCGATTATTCACGCCGGCGAATTTCGCGCCATCGGCACGGCGCTCGCGACCGCAATGGGAGTGAAGCTCGGCCGCCCCGACGCGCGCGTGATCTGCGTTACCGGCGACGGCTCTTTCATGATGGAACAGCAAGAGCTCGCCACAGCGACGTATCATAAGATCCCGGTCTTCGTCCTGATCCTGCGCAACAACGCTTACGGCGGCATGAAACGCGATCAGATAAAATCCTACGAAGGCCGCGTCATCGGCACGGAGCTTTTCGTCCCCGATCTCCCCAAACTCGCCGAACTCTACGGCGCCAAAGGCTATAGCGTGACACGCAAGGAAGACCTCAAACCGGTCTTTCAAAAAGCGCTGGCGTCCGACGACTTCGTCGTCGTCGACGTGAAACTGGATTAGCGCGCCAAACGGTCGGGTCATAGGAGAACTATGCTGCCAATCGGGTCGGCCTTTTAGAACAGTGGGCGATTTCAAGAATCGCTGATAACCTCGTATAAAATCAATAAAATCGTGCCTCTTGAATGGATATTGGCGAAGGTACTATGCCGACCTGCATACTCAATGGTTCGGCTCGTAGACAACCACTCGCAAGAGGGTAATCCGTTACAATGACGAGCAGCAATCCGGTTCCAACATGCTCATTCTGCGGCCGCACCGAAGATCAAGTGCAGACGCTTCTTGCAGGTCCGGGTGTGTTCATCTGTGACGCCTGCGTCGATCGATGCAGCGCGATCCTCAGGGCGCCGCCGAGCGCGAAAGACCTGCAGGAGGTGGAAGATTTTGTGCGTGCTTCATGCTGCGTGTGCCGCCGCTGGTTACGTGCTATCGACACGGTGTTTATCAAGTCCAGCAACGCACGCATCTGCAATGACTGCATCGAGAAGGTCCGCACGCTGGCGCCTCGCTAGGGGCTGACCAAATGGAGAAGGCCGAACGTGTTGCTGCACCCGACGCCGCAAGAAGACGCGCGCGGGTGAGCTCGGCGTTGAGCCTGTAGAAAAAGTCAAACTGAGAAACGATACAAGAAAAACGACAGCTGCATTTGGCGTATAAAAAAACGATCTCATTTCGGGAGACCATTTGGGTACCCCTAATTTTTGTTGGTACAGACTTTTTCTA
>DASXSW010000206.1:0-7830 GCA_036505755.1 Binatia bacterium
GGCGAATAGAATCGCTGCATATATCCGGCTCGCTGCACCATCGTTGCGGCGGCGCTGCCGCTGATGACGTCGACTTCGTATCTCTTGGCCTGATATTCGGCTAAAACTTTTTGCGCGATGCGCTCGGAGTTGCCGCGAAAAAATTCCACTTGCAAAAAGGGATATTCCTTTTCAAAGGCGTCTTTCACGGGCCGCACGACTTGGTCGACGATCAATCCGGTATAGAAACTGACTTTACCTTCCTTCTTGGCCCCTTCGACCAGAATCTTTTCGCGGTTGGTCGATTTCAGCAGAGCGACGTCCTCGACGCTCGCAGCGAATACAATCTCGTTTTTCAATGGAATCAGCCATAGAGCGTTTTCGAGAAGAAGAAAGGCTAACAAACCCAACGGTAGGTGCTTTTGCGTCGCCATCTTTTTGTCCCCTCTTTGCCTAAGGTATCATCGTGCCGTTCTGTATTCCGCACCCATAGATCTTGTCTGCGCACTGACAGACAATTTGATTCCAAACAGCGAGGATCGATAGTCTTCTCTAATAGCTGCTAAAAGTCTTACTCTGAATTACAGCGCGCGCCAGTGGCCGTCCACTGTGATCTCGCAGGCTCGATCTCCCAACTTTGCGAGATTCATCCGCTTCGCGCTTCTTTCGAGACCAAGGCGCACTTTGAGAAAATTGACAGAGTCCATGAAGGCTCGGTCATCAAAATGATCCGCCAACGTCGAATGCCCCTGTGACTCGCCATCGATCTCAATCATTGCGACGCGTAATTGGAATATTTCCCGTAGAGTTTTCATTCGCTCCTTCGGACATAAGTGGTCGGTCTGATAACGCAAAGCAAGCAGCGGAGTCTTAACTTTCTTGGCCCTATTGATGTCGTCTTCGCTGAGCCCTAGTGCTTCCTTTTGTTTACCGATCGGCCGCATGAGAAGCACATTAAGAGGCAAGGTCGGTTGGCATAGCACCGCGGCTTCGACGCCGTCGCCCAAAAGCGCCAGCGGGAACGCGCCCGTCAAACACATGCCGATGACCGCGACCGGGCGTCGAGTCCGGTCAACGATCCGTCCACAGACTTCGCGTAGCTTCCCTATGATAGGACTGCTCGTAGAGAGCGCGGAGCACTGGAATTCGGATTGCGCGCAAGATTGGAAATAACCGACCAAGAAACGCTCTTGTTCTGGTTCGCCGAACAAAAGGGGCAGATAAACCGCGAACCCTTCCCCAGAGAGGCACCTTGCGAGCGCAAGGTTACTTGGCGACATGCCCGGCAATTCGTGGAGCAAGACGATCGCCGGTCCCGATCCATTTTTGCAGCGATACACCGGCAACGGCCCGAGATCATTTACCGGTTCGAAGTCGGCCAACGTCGTTGGACAACGCAGTAAACTCCGTCCTTGAGCGGCGCAGCCGCCCACCGAACTCAACGTCGCGCCGAGCGCCATCCGCAGAAAATGTCGCCGCCCATAAAGCAAGTACTCTTCCTCATCGCAAAGATTCGCTGCTGTTTCATGCAAACGTCTTTACCTAAGAACCGAGCGTAATCGTATTCGATCATTGAAACGGTGAGAAGATATCCTCCTCGAACGAATACTGGAACCGCTGCGCCGCGCCGTCTAGGTCGGTTTCCAGTTTGATGTCAGTCGATAAATCTCCGCTTCACGGAAAAGGCAAAGCAGCTCGCGGTCGACCAAGCCTTGCTTGGCCTCATCGAAGAGAATGTCGAGGGCCTGGTCCGATGGCACCGCCTTTTTGTACGGTCGGTCGGTCGCCGACAGGGCGTCATAAATATCCGAGATCGTCATCATCTTAGACTGGAAGGGAATTTCCGAGGCGGGCAAATTGTATGGATACCCTGTACCGTTGAGCTTCTCGTGATGGGCCGAAGCGATCGCCGGGATGTTCTTGATCTCCCGGGTCCACGGGATCTGACGTAAAAAGCTCAGCGTGTGATTGACGTGGGATTCGATTTGCCGTCGCTCTCTCTCGTCAAGATTGCCCCGAGAAATGGACAGGAACTTTACTTCCTGCGGCGTGAGCAGAGGGCGGCGCTGACCCAGGGAATCAAAAAACTGCCGCGCGGCAAACTCGCTCAGGCGCTCGAAGTTACCCTCGCGCAAAATCGTCGGTTCATTGCATCTCACGACGAAATCGAGGAACTCGTCAAGCTCGCGGAGCTGTTCTTCGAGGTCTCGTTGAAACTCCGCTTGGCGCGCCAGAAACTGTTCCCTTCCTTTCTCTAGGAGGTAGGCGAGCTTCCGTTCGCTCTGTTCGTGCTCGATAACTTTGCGCGCGTAAGCGAAGCGTTGCTTCACGAGGTCGAGCTGCATGGGATAGAGCTTTTTTGCTTTGACTAAAACCTCTTCGCGCACGCCGACTTTACCGAAGTCGTGCAGCAGCGACGCGTAGCGTATCTCCTTCATTTCCGCGCGGCTGAAACGTATGTTACGAAAATGAGAAGAATCGTCGCGATCCACCACTTCCGCCAATCCGACCGTTAAGTCCGCGACGCGGAAGGAATGACCGTAGGTCGCCGGATCGCGCGCCTCAATGGCGCTGACCGAAGCTCGAACGAAACCTTCGAATAGCGTCTCGATACTTTCGTAGAGCCGGATGTTCTCCAGCGCCACCGCGGCCTGGCTCGCCAAAGACCTTAACAATGGGCGGCACTCTTGGGGAAAAGGGATAACAACTTCGTCGACCGTTCGGAGATTGACCCGCAGATCGGTAGCGCGCTTGCAGTTAATGAGCTGCACGACACCGATGATTTCGCCCCGCGGATTTTTCATCGCGACGACCAGCATCGACTTAGAACGATAGCCGCTTTCCTCGTCAAACTTGCGATTGAAATCAAATGGAAATAACGACGGAATCTGATAGACATCCGCCAGATGCACCTCGTCTCCGGTTAGGGCCACATAGCCTGCGATGCTCGAGCTATCTATAGATAAAACCAACTCGGTGAAGGAAAATTTGACGCTGTCATTTTGCGTGATTTTAAAGCGGAGCTGCCGTGATCCCTGCTCACTTTCTTCGACTAGGTAAAGCGAACCTGCATCGCTGTGAGTAATCTCGCGGCTCTTCTGCAGTATCAAATTCAGCAAAGAGTCCCGATCCCGCTGGGTTGAAAGCGCAATACCGGCTTCGTTCAGTTGATCAATCTCGCTTCTGGCGCGGTGAACGTCGACTTCGAGCATTGCCTGATGCCGTGCTAATGAGAGACTCTCGAATGCCGCGTCGACAACTCGATGAAGTGACTCGCCCGGCACGGAACCGGTTAGAAAACTGAAAACCGGCACGCCGCTCGCCTCGTCAGGCAAGCTTTGCTTTGAATCTAAGACGTAGATGAGCCGAGCCTGATTGGCCTCGATAGCCTTGCGCAGTTCGTCGGAAAAGACCGCTGGACCATCACCGATAACGACAGCGGTAGCAAATGTTTCTTTGCTGATCTTTTCCGGCAACGGTGCTATCACCCGGCCGGAGTTTTCTCTTTTCAGCAGCCGAGCTCCTTTGAGGCTTGTGTAATAAATCCGGCGCAGATCTGCGTCCGCCGAAAATGGAGTGGCTTCGGATTCCTTGTCGCTGGAAGTCTTAATCACAAAACCTCGATCAGGTCCCGCGACGGCCAGCAACACGATTCTTTTGCAGCGATGGCCCGATGAAGCCGCACGCGGTGCCGGGAAAAACCTATCTGAAATCTAGCCACCACGTCAACTTCGCGCAATGGCGTCAGGCTTGGACGGAAATTCCACGGCGGGGGTGTCACCTTTCGTGCGTTATGATTACAGGAATTTGCCGCAAGTCACCAGCGAATCTTTGGTGCGAGCGCGGCATAGTTCCTGCACGTTAGCGAGCCGATCAATCATTCTTACGGTTTGGCAAACATGGAGCTGTAATCATGAATTCCAAAAAATTTGTCATGCATTTCCATCTAATTCTGGCCATTCTAATTTCCTTTCCTCTAACTGCCAGCGCGCAGAATACCGCCGTGACGATTGGCATCGATGCCAACGCCAACCGTCATGTGATCAATCCGAACATTTACGGCGTGGCACATGCGACGACAGCGCAATTGAGTGATCTGAATAGCCCGCTGAACCGCAATGGCGGCAACAATACAACGCGCTACAACTGGCAACTGAACGCCGACAACCGGGCCAACGATTGGTATTTCGAAAGTATACCAGAGCCCAGCTCGGTTGCGGGCGAGCGCGGTGATACTTTCATTGCAAATTCCAAGGCGGCGAACGCTCAAGCCATGCTCACCATTCCGATGATCGATTGGGTCGCCAAACTTGGTGCCAACCGGAGCAAGCTCGCCAATTTTTCCATCGCCAAGTATGGCGCCCAGACCGGCAACGACTGGCAATGGTTTCCCGACGCCGGCAATGGCATTCGCACCAATGGCCAATATGTTTCCGGCAACGATCCGAACGACTCCAACGTCGCGTCGAATTCGACTTTTCAACAAGGATGGATGCAACACCTGCTCAACCGCTGGGGCGCCAACGCGAGCGGCGGCCTACGTTACTACATTCTCGACAATGAACCGAGCATTTGGCATTCGACTCATCGCGATGTTCATTCCACCGGCGCGACGATGGATGAAATCAAGAACAAGATCATCGACTATGCCGGCAAGATCAAGTCCATTGATCCGTCCGCGCTCGTCGTTGGCCCCGAAGAGTGGGGTTGGAGCGGTTACATTCTGAGTGGCTACGATCAGCAGTATGGCAGCGTGCATGGTTGGAGCTTCATGCCGGACCGAAGCAACCACGGCGGCTGGGATTATTTGCCGTGGCTCCTCGATCAACTGCGTCAAAACAACGCGACAACCGGCAAACGGCTCCTCGATATTTTTACGGTGCATTATTATCCGCAGGGCGGCGAATTCAGCGATGACGTTTCGACTTCGATGCAGCTTCGCCGCAATCGCTCGACTCGCTCACTGTGGGATCCAAACTACGTCGATGAGTCCTGGATCAACGATCGCGTTCAGTTGGTGCCGCGTCTGAAAAGCTGGGTTAACACGTATTACTCCGGCACGCTGACGGGTCTTACGGAATACAACTGGGGTGCGGAAAACCATATCAACGGCGCTACCGCGCAGGCCGATATATTGGGAATCTTTGGCCGCGAAGGGTTAGACATCGCCGCTCGCTGGACCACGCCGGATGCCAGCTCGCCGACATACAAGGCCATGAAAATGTATCGCAACTACGACGGCAACAAGTCCATCTTCGGCGATGTCAGCGTGTCAGCGACGGGACCGAATCCGGATAACCTTTCCGTCTTCGCCGCCGAACGCTCGGTCGATGGCGCGCTGACGATCATGGTCATTAGCAAGTATCTATCAGGCAGCACGCCTGCAACCATTAATCTTGCCAACTTCCCACATAACGGCACGGCTCAGGTCTGGCAGCTTAGCGTGACTAATGCCATTAACCGCCTCGCTGATTTGACCTTTGCGAGCAATAGTTTTACGGCCACACTGCCGCCACAAAGTATCACGCTTTTCGTTCTTCCCATGGCCACTGGCAACCAAGCACCAATGGCCGTGATGGCGGCCACGCCAACTTCCGGCCTAGCGCCTTTGGCCGTTGCTTTCGATGGCAGCAGTTCGTCGGATGCTGACGGCACAATCGTTTCCTTTGCGTGGAACTTCGGCGATGGGACTACGGGCTCCGGTATGACCGCCAGCCATACTTATCCCACGGCAGGAACCTACACTGCTCGGCTCACGGTTACTGACAATCAAACTGCTAGCAGCTCGACAACCACGACAATTCAAGTAAACCCCAATACAACAACTATCCCGGTCGCGCCGAGTAATCTTGTTGCTACCGCGGTATCGAAAACGCAGATCGATCTCGCCTGGACTGACAATGCAACCAATGAAGACGGCTTCAAAATCGAGCGCTGCTCCGGCGCCAGTTGCGCCAACTTCAGTCAGATCGCAACCGTTGGCGCAAACGTCAGGAATTATTCCAACTCAGGACTCAAACGAAACACCACCTATCGCTTTCGCGTTCGCGCTTTCAACGGCACCGGAAACTCAGCCTACTCGAACATAGTGACTGTCAAGACACCGCGCTGATAACGAAGGCGAAATATTTTGTTCTTGAGAGCAAGTAAGCAGCACATTCGTCCACGAATGTGAATTGTTTCCCTCTAGCGCATCTACCGCAGCGTTAATGAATTCAGCCGCTGAAACCAAAACTTGTCGGCCCACTGATCAATCACTGTTCCGAATCTCATCACTGAGAATAACAAAGGTGAGACACGAGATGCCACGGATAATATCGCGATGCCAAAATAGACTACTTTTCATTGGCACAGGGCGTGCTCTCAGAGGTGTGCCCTATTTCAGCAGATAGTTCACCGAGGAGTTGTCGAAGGCCCGCGGGAGGCTTTGACCGGCGGCCGACCACGATGGTAGATGAGGAGAGCTTTTATGCAGCAATCGGAGGTTACTTGGAGGCGGTTCCTAGTTCTGGCGGGCGCCGCCATATTCGTCTTAATAGGCTCGATAGCAGATGCGCAGACACGCCCGCAGCTGTTTCGCCAGCGTCCCACGTGGACGCCGCCTAGTCGCCATGGAGTGGAGGCGCTTGCTGGGGATATAGATGAATCACTTCTTTCAAGCGGTCCAGCTGGGATAACGCTTGCCGTTCCCGGCAAACCGGACCTTCAGATCGAAAGAGAGACCCACGAACGCCGCGGCGCCAGAAGCCTGGTCTGGCGCGGTCGCAACCAATCCGATAGTAGCAAGGTCACGCTTACTCTCCACAAAGGATTGCTATTTGGGCGCATTGAGAGCGGCAGTGATACATTTGCCGTCCGTCCGGGAGCAAATGGCCGCACCATAGTTGAAAAACTCGATTCTGACAGCTTTGCGCCGGAGTGGGGGCACGACGCGGCGACTCACGGTCATGAAAAAGTACCCGCGGTGACCGGCGGAGACATGATGCAACAAGGCTCCTCTACCGCGCCAGCGACGCCGGCCGCCGATGGCACCGTACAAATCGTCTTGATGTCGGTTTATACCCCGCAGGCCCGTAATGCGGCTGGCGGCACCCCCCAGATTGAAGGGCAAATTCAAGCGGCCATTGATCAGGCAAACACCGCTTTTATCAACAGCAATATGATCGCGCGCTTTTTTCTGGCTCACACCGAGGAAGTCGCTCATAACGATGCCGGAAATATAGAGACAGATTTGAATTGGGTGACGTCTGATTCTACGGTCGCCTCGCTGCGCGACACGTACTCGGCCGATATGGTCTCCCTGATTGTCGCCAATGGTGGCGCGTATTGCGGCATCGGTTGGGTACAGAGGCACCCGGGATCAGGCTTTGCCAATTATGCGTTTCAGGTCACGGCGCTCAGTTGTCTCGCCAATAGCACCTTGGCCCATGAGCATGGTCATAATATGGGCATGGAGCATGACCCGGCGAGTGCCGGAATTTCTCCCTCAGGCGCATCATATCCCTGGTCGTTCGGTCATTACGTAAACGGTGAGTTTCGGACGATCATGTCTTACAATGTTTGTACGATTAGCTGCCCGCGCGTCCTGCACTTCTCAAACCCGGACGTGCTCTACAATGGCATCGCGACCGGAATTGAAGACCAACGGGATAACGCTCACACAGGAGATCTGACGGCGCCGATTGTCGCCAATTTCCGCTTGGGCGGCGGTGGCGAAATTAATAATCCGCCGACATTCAACAGCGACCCGATCGTTAAACCCAATGGCAAGCAAGGTCAGTCCTATGCTGGAAGTATTGCCAGCGATGCGAGTGATCCGGACTCGGACGTTCTGACATTTGCGCAAACGGG
>DASXSW010000207.1:0-8620 GCA_036505755.1 Binatia bacterium
GGCCGTTGGTTGGGCGCGCAAGTATTCGCTCTTTCCGTATCCTTTCGCTACCGCGTGCTGTGCGATGGAATACATGTCGCTGTCGATGTCGCCGTACGATATCGACCGATTCGGCGCGCTGCTGCCACGCTTCAGCCCGCGCCAGGCGGATTTGTTAATGGTCATCGGCACGGTGAACCACAAACTGTCGCCGGTTTTGAAGCGAGTCTATGACCAGATGTCCGAGCCGAAGTGGGTAATGGCCTTCGGCGCTTGCGCCGCAAGCGGTGGCTTCTACGACAACTATGCGACGGTTCAGGGCATTGACCGGATCATTCCTGTCGATGTTTATGTTCCCGGCTGTCCCCCTCGTCCGGAAGCGGTTTTAGACGGTCTCATGGAACTACAAAAGCACATAGCTTCGCAGAAACATCCGATCGGCTAGTCGCCGTATTTTCTGCTTGATGCCAGTTGCGGTTATCGAGAATTGTGAGTGACCTCATGGCCGTGGAAGAAAGCGATCCATTGGCATCGCCGCGCGGGGATTTTTTTCACCAAGGCGTCATTACTAAATTATTTCCGTCAAACAATACCGGCGTTGTGCGCACCGAGAGCGGCCGGGAGCTGACTTTTTCCTATGAGTTAGTGGTTCTCGTGGGCGAGGCGAAATCACCGCTCGATCTAAAGGTCGACGACCCGGTGGGTTACGATCTCGGGTGGACGTCGAACGGGCTAAGAATTACCAAGCTCAAAACGTATCCGAAAACAGGCGGCGAAACCAATCACTCGGGCTCAGAAGGGCAGAGAAGTTAAGGCGAGGATCTGCCGCCCCAAAATTTCCCCGACAAAGACTCCCAGTAGCGCTATATAAAACAATCCCGTGGCAGCCATGGTATTCGGTATCTGTAGGGTCCGCCAAATCATCCAAGATAGAATTAACGGCGCGATTTGGCCGGTGATCACGCGGGTAAGCAGCAACGTCGAATGATATTGCCACAGTCGCTCTATGCCAAGCAGGCTCTGCGCCGAGCCAAAAAAGTAAAGCGTAGGCAGCGATAGCGCAAAAGACGCGCCTTGAAGGATCAACGCAACAACAAAAAACTTATAGATGCGGATGAACGGATCTAAGCTCTGTCCGGTGTCGATCAAGTACCAGTGGCCGATTAGCATGCCTACGGTGACGCTGCCAAGCAGCAGGCATGATAAAAAAAACATCGTCGGGTAAACCAGGGTTTCGACCGAAACCAACGATGCGTGATAGAAGCTATGGGCGCTGAATATGAGTCCGGCCAGCCCCGTCAGCACGCACAACGCGAAGCTGCGCGCCCGAAAGGCTTGTCGTTCGCCCCAAAGAGAGATCATATAGCAGGAAAAAAAAACCATGAATACGACGTGAAAAAGAACTTCGAGGCCGACCCCCCAACTAAGATGCTCTGACAAACTCTGCCAATAGAAGGTGCTTTTGCCCCACAGACCGAGCAATGCGATGGCATAGAGAACGCCGGCCGTCGACTTGTAAAATGCGCGCTCGATTTCATGAAACGGCGTACCGGCCAACGCGAAAAGACCGCCCAATGCGACCTGATAAAAGAAAATCAAAAAACTGCTGGAAAACCCTTGCATGGTTTGGTTCTCAAGCCTCAGTGTCTGCGAGACTTTTCCGCAACGTGCATGCAGACCGCGCCGTTCATAAACTTGCGGGTCGCGACATTTGCAAATCCGGCGCGTTGGATGAGTTTTTCGACATTCTCGGGTGTATGAAACTGGCGAACCGATTCAGACAAATACTGGTACGCATCGCGGTCGCTCGATAACAGTGCGCCGATCCGGGGCACCAAGCAATAAAAGTAAATGGAGTAAAGTGTCGAGAACCAGCTCGCGGACGGCGGATACATGTCTAAAGAAACGAATTTGGCGCCGGGCTTGAGGACGCGGAACGCCTCGGCAAATAAAAGCGACAAATCGGAGACGTTGCGCAGCACAAAGGCCGTCATGGCGCCATCGAAGATTGCGTCCCTAAACGGCGAAGCCATAGCGCTGCCCATGACAAACGCGGTGGTTTCACCCTGTGTAAATGTAACCTGTTTGGCGCGGGCTAGCTTTAACATTGTCAGGGAGAAATCCAAGCCGACGATGCGCGCCTTGCCCCTGGCTTCCTTCGCCGCGGTGAAGGCGAGATCGCCGGTTCCGGTGCCGATATCGAGAAGAAGCGAATTTCCGCCCGTCAGAATGCTGCGAATCGCTCGCCGCCTCCAGCGCACGTCAAGGCGAAAACTGATGACGCGATTGAGTAAATCATAGCGTTCCGCAATCCGGTCGAACATGTTCTGAACGGCTCGGTCGCGCGGAGAGTTTAATGCGGACATCAGCAAAAAGCTAAACTACAGGGTCGATGCGGGGAAGAGCGCCGAGATGCGGTTAGAAATCTCGATCGATGATCAGCTGCACTAGAGTTTTGAGTCCGTTACGATACAGCGATGGCGGCAGTTTTTTGACCGATTTGAGGGCTTCTTGAGCATAGCGCTTAGAGAGTAATTTGGCTTCCTGGATCGCGGCGCCCGTCTTGATGGCCGTCAATGCGGCTAAAATTTGCTCCTCGGTCGGCTTGCTGCAATCGAACGTTTTACGCACCGTGGTGTCGCCGCCGTTCATGGCCAGAATGATCGGCAAAGCGGGGTTGCCGTCGCGCAAATCCATCCCGGTCGGTTTGCCGAGCAACTCGGCATTCCCCACCACGTCCAGAATGTCATCGACCATCTGGAATGCGATGCCCATGTTCAGTCCATAACGTTCGGTCTCATCCACTAAAGAAGGATGGGCGCCGGCAAGGTAGGCCCCGACTTTCGCGCCGGTGTGGAAAAGCGATGCGGTTTTTCGTTTGACGATCTCCACGTAGTGTTCAAGGGTCACGGACCGGTTGCGATTGAAATGGCTCTGCAAGATCTCCCCTTCAGTGAGCAGCGTGCAGGCGTCCGCAGTCCACTGAACTACGGTCTCGTCGAATTTTCCGGCGAATTCAAAGGCCTTAATGAATAGAAAATCTCCCGCGACCAGCGTCGACTTGAGACCGAATTTCTTGAACGCGGAAACTTTGCCCCGGCGCGTCTCGGCGCCGTCTATGATGTCGTCGTGTAGCAGCGTGGCGGTATGAATAAGTTCGATTGCCGTCGCGATATCGACGATGTCCCGGATGCGTTGTCCGCCAAAGGCGAAATACGCTAAGAGCGTCACCATCGGCCGGACTCTCTTGCCTCCCCCGTGGATCAAATGGGCGGAGATATCGGTGAGATCGCGCTCTCGGGAACCGATGGCACGAACGAGATTGTCTTCGACGAGTTGCAGTTCCTCGGTGACGCAGCTAAACGGATCGTTGCTTCCCTGAAGCAAGGGAATTCTCCGTTTGACATCGAGTGCGATGCTGGAATCTGCCGGCGATGTGTTGATTTTTGTTTCTCGGATCAGAGACGCTCCGCGCGCGGAACAGAAAGCTAGCTCGGAAAATGGCATAGATCATTGGATTGGTCAAGTCAGACTTGGCGCCGTGATGATCGCTCCAGAACGCGCCTATGATTATTCCGCAGCGAGCCGAAATAACCGCGCGCGGACATTAAAAAACTCATTAGTGTATTGAAATATGGGCGATTTTCCTTGACAAAATTGAGCCACCCCGAATATATAACGCCAAGACCCAGACATTGTTTGAATCGATAAAACATCAAATGGAGTAGAAGGAGGGGAGCAATGGAGTTTACATTGTTTATTCTGCGGTGGATTCATTTTTTGGCAGGCATTACTTGGATCGGAATTCTTTATTATTTTAATTTCGTGCAGACACCGTTTTTCGCGGAGACCGAAGCGCCGGTCAGGATCGGAGCGATTCAGAAGCTAGTGCCGCGCGCACTGTGGTGGTTTCGTTGGGGCGCGATGGTCACCTTTCTCGCCGGTATCCTGATGTACATCATGCGCATGAGCGAGATGGGCCCCGGGCTGTTCTATTCGTCTTCCTACGGCATAACAATTACCGTCGGCGGCCTGATCGGCACCATAATGTTTTTAAACGTCTGGCTTGTTATCTGGCCTAATCAACAGATCGTCATTGCTTCAACCAATCAGGTAGCTTCAGGCGGCCAGCCCTTGCCGGCTGCCGCCGGCGCCGCTCGACGTGCCGCTTTGACTTCTCGAACCAACACCGTTTTCTCGATTCCCATGCTGTTCTACATGGGCGCGGCGAGCCATTATTCCGCGATGGTGGGTTCAATGGGTCCGTGGCAGTCACACGGATATTTCTGGTTTATTGTGATCGTGATCGTGGCTGCTTTTGAAGCAAATGCGCTGGTAGGCACTCAAGGCGTGGCAAAACAGCCGCTCGATTCAGTAAAGGGAGCGCTATGGTTTGGCTTCCTGTTGACCGGAATCCTGTTTCTTTTAACGCTCGGGCTCACATAACGTCGCGAGCGTTAGTTGGCCAAGTAAGCGGCCAGGTGCGGAATCTCGTTTTTTAAATACGGAAATTGTGGCATCACTTTCGTCGGGCGTTTTGGTTTGTAGCCCGGTGGATAGCTGATGCTCAGCACACGTGCCTCCAATAGTTCTTTAGAAGACCCTTTGATAGCCGGGCCGACAGGTCCGTCTCTGGATGGATCGTTGTTGTGGCAAGCCACGCAGTTTGCCAGGTAGATCGCCCTGCCTCTTGCAGCGTCAGCTTTTTTCCCTGACTTTGCCGAGTCGTCTGAATCTTTCGAACAGGTGGCCAGGGTGAAAGCACATAATGCGATCAAGAATAGTTTCATCGATAGTCCCGGGGCTCGGTCGAATTGTTGTCTTCATGTCATCGCGACTATCGGGTTTCAATTCCAATACCGCGGCGATGAATCAGTCAGGCGCACATTCCAAGCTGCTCTAGCGAAATCTATTTCCCTCCCGTAAGGATTGCGGGCGCCAACGAACGCGCGCACCGCTGCTTCGCAGTCACCGACGACCACGGGGAAGAAGCTCGCGGACATTAGAGAAACTTGGGTTTGTATGATAGGTATTGACCTTACGACTTGGTGCGAAAGGGGGGAATCGAACCCCCACGGGAGTTACCCCACAGGATCCTGAATCCTGCGCGTCTACCAATTCCGCCACTTTCGCGCAGTCAGCTCATACCCATCGATTGCTGATTTTATCTAACTTGAGGTCAGGGCCTTGTCAAGTTTGTCAGGAACGAAGCGACATGAGTAGGATATTAGTCATACAACCGCACAAAATGTTGCAGCACGCTTTTTCGGTCGCTCTTTTTCCCGAGCATCAGGTAGAAGTTATGGAAATGTTTCCCGACGTTGCGGCCGTGAAGAATGTCGACTTGGTTATCGTGGATGCTGCAGCCCTGCGAGAACGTGACTCACTGACGACGCGGGACCTTGGCGATGTGCAAAATTGGAAGACTCCGACGATTTGGATTGACCGAGCCGCTGTCGCACAAGCTCCGACGAGCGAGAAGTTGATGGTGATAGACCAGCCGATAGGCAAAGACACGCTGCAAAAAGCGTTGGCGGAATGTTTGGGAACAGTAAACGCAGCGAAGCAGTCGGTCAATGCCAAAAGCAGCCGCGCGGAATCGCCCTCGCCGACGAAGGGGGATAGCGCGGCCGTAGAAAGCCAAGTGATTGATCTCGTAGAGGTGGTCGAGGAGGGGTCGGCGCGCGAAAAGTCGAAAGCGCCGCAGCAGAAGACGAAATAAACGTATGCAACTCTCGAAGGCTTATAGTCACAAAGATATCGAGGCGAAATGGTACAACCACTGGATGAAATCCGGGTTGTTTGAACCAACGAAGGGCACCGGTGCGTGTTTTTCTATGGTGATCCCGCCGCCGAACGTTACCGGTTCCCTGCACATGGGGCATGCCCTCAACAATACACTCCAGGATATTCTTTGCCGCTATAAACGCATGGACGGTTACCGCGTGCTTTGGGTCCCCGGCACGGATCACGCCGGCATCGCGACCCAAAACGTTGTCGAGCGCCAGCTTGCACAAAAGGGAATCAGCCGGACGCAACTGGGACGCGAAAAGTTCATCGAAAAAGTCTGGCAGTGGAAACAGGAAGCGGGCGACGTGATCCTGCACCAACTGAAAGCGCTGGGAGTTTCCTGCGACTGGAGCCACGAGCGATTCACCATGGACGAGGGGCTGTCGCGCGCAGTGCGCGAGGCGTTCGTCCAATTATGGGAGGATAAACTTCTCTATCGTGCAGAACGACTGATCAATTGGTGTCGCCGCTGCAAAACCGCGCTGGCCGATATCGAAGTGGTGCACGAAGAGGTGGACGGCAATCTCTGGCATATTCGTTATCCATTTGCTGACGACCCGTCGCAGGCGCTCGTGGTAGCGACGACGCGGCCGGAAACGATGCTCGGCGACACGGCGGTGGCGGTGCATCCGGATAACGAGCGCTACAAAAACTTAATCGGTAAGAAGATTCGCTTGCCGATCACGGGACGTGTCGTTCCGCTTATCGCCGATCCCTTCGTCGATCGAGAGTTCGGCAGCGGCGCGCTAAAAATCACGCCGGGACATGATTTCAACGACTTCGAAATCGGCGAGCGCTTCGGCCTGGATAAGATCAGCATATTCGACGCCGACGCGCGCGTCGACGCGGCGGCGTTCTTAGCTCGCGGCGAGAGCGGCGAATGGATTGAACGTTATCGCGGCAAAGACCGCTTCGATGCGCGGAAGCTCATCGTCGCGGAGTTAAAGGAGAATGGGTTTTTGGAAAAAACCGCCCTCCACAAACTTGCCGTGGGGCGATGCTACCGTTGCCAGACAGTGATCGAGCCGTATTTGACGCCGCAGTGGTTCGTTGACATCAAACCATTGGCGGAACCGGCGACGAAGGTGGTGCGCGACGGCAAAATTCAGATTATCCCCGAAGGCTGGAGCAATTCGTATTTTGCCTGGATGGAAAACATCAAAGACTGGTGTATCTCGCGGCAGATTTGGTGGGGTCACCAGATTCCCGCTTGGTACTGTAAGCGCTGCGATGCGGCAAACCTTATCGCCGGACCGGACGGCGATTATTTACTCACCAAAGACGCAATTCCCATCGTCGGGCGGCAAGCTCCACAGCGATGTCCGAAGTGTGACGGCGCGGAATTGATCCAAGACCCCGATGTTCTCGATACCTGGTTTTCTTCCGGGCTGTGGCCGTTCTCGACTTTGGGCTGGCCCGACAACACGGACGATCTCAAGACCTTCTATCCGACATCCACATTAGTCACCGGGTTTGATATTTTGTTCTTCTGGGTGGCGCGGATGATCATGATGGGACTTAAATTCATGGGTGAAGTGCCGTTCCGTGATGTTTACATCCACGCGCTGGTGCGCGACGAACTGGGGCAGAAAATGTCCAAATCGAAGGGGAACGTCATCGATCCGCTCGACGTCATGAATCAATATGGCACGGATGCGTTCCGCTTCACACTCGCCGCGATGGCTGCAATGGGGCGCGATATCAAGCTCGCGGAAGATCGCATCGCCGGTTACCAGAATTTTGTCAATAAACTTTGGAACGCCTCACGCTTCGTGCAGATGAATGTGGCCGGCGCGAGTGACGCCACACACAACGGGCACGATGTGCTGTTCGATGATAACTTCGAGTTGGCCGACCGTTGGATTCGTTCGCGCCTCGCCTCGACCATCGTCGAAGCGCGCAAAGCGATCGAGGCGTACCGGTTCAATGATTATGCCAACGTCCTTTATCAGTTTACTTGGCATGAGTTCTGTGACTGGTACATCGAGATGGGTAAGCTGGCGCTCAACGGTACAGTCGGTGACGATCCGGCGAAGAGCCAAAAATTCCTGTCGGCATTGTTGGATCAGATCCTCCTGCTGCTTCATCCGATTATGCCGTTTGTGACCGAGGAGATTTGGCAGGTGTTCGGTGACACCCGCAAAAGCATCATGGTGCAGCCGTATCCGACGGCGCCATCAACCTGGATTGACGCAGACACGGAGACAAAAATGGAGTTTCTGATGGGCATTGTTCGCGCCATCAGGAATCTTCGCACCGAAATGAACTGCCCGCCAGGGAAAGAAATCAAGGTGATTTTTTACGGCCAGAGCGCGGACCTATCATTCCTCAGTGAGCTGCGGCCGTATCTGCGCGCCTTGGCGCGCGTCGGTTCGGCGGAATTCTTAACCTCCGGTGAGCGCCCACGGGGAGCGGCAACGTCGGTGGTCGGCGCCACGGAGATCTATTTGCCGCTCGACGATCTCATCAACCTCGATGAAGAGCAGGCGCGACTGGCGAAAGAAGTGGGCAAGATCGAGCAGGAACTGGTGCGGGTGCAAAAGAAACTCGGCAACGGTGACTTTCTATCCAAGGCCAAAGAGGAAGTGGTCGAGAAGGAGCGGGAAAAGGCGAGCCAGTTCGAGGAGAAGATCCGCACGCTCAGGAGCAGCTTGGAAAAGATCCGCGAAATTCAGGCCGGGAGGAGCTAGCGCTCATGGATATTCAAGTCAGCCCGCAGATCGAAAGATTGATTCGCGACGCGCTCGATGAAGACATCGGCGCCGGCGATTTGGCGACAATGGCGACTATTGCGGCGGAAGCGCAAGGAACCGGTTTGTTCCGCGCCAAAAAAGACGGCGTCGTAGCGGGC
>DASXSW010000208.1:0-11615 GCA_036505755.1 Binatia bacterium
GTCTCGACCGAAAGTGTCCGTTCCAAACCAGTGAAATGAATTCGGTGCCTGTAGCATTTTTCCGTAATCCGTCGCCAACGGATCGTACGGTGAAACCAACCCCGCCAGGACGGCAGCCGCGATCATGATGCCTATAATGGCAGCCCCGACGGCTCCTAACGGGCGCTGGCGGGTGAAGCGGAAAGACGCCTCAAGCCACCGATCAAGCCGAGAGACAGCGGGAAGAGTCAAGGTCTTGACGCTAGTTCTTGTCATGTCGCTGATCGCTTAAACGGTTTAAATGGTCAACCTGGTCTGACGTCTTGAACCGCTTAAACGCTTTCACCTATTGAACGCCTTCCATCTTTGTGTTCGCTACTGATAGCGGATGCGTGGATCCAAAAAGGCGTTTATTAAATCAACGAGAAAATTGACGAAGATAAAAACAAACGAAGTGAGCAACACCAGACTCTGCACCATGGTGTAATCCCGTTGGCTGATCGCTTCGACAAAGAGCTTGCCGATGCCATTCAGATTGAATACCTGCTCGGTGACCACCAAACCACCGACGAGAAACGCAAACTCAAGTCCGATTACGGTAATCACCGGTAGCAGCGCATTCTTGAGCGCATGTCGAATGACCACCGCTCTCTCCCAAAGCCCCTTGGCGCGGGCTGTGCGAATGTAGTCTTCCCGCAAAACCTCCAAGACCGCCGAACGCGTCATGCGCGTCGCGACGGCAGAGTACCGGTAACCGACGGCTAAGGCGGGCCAGATAAGCTGCGTCAGATTGGCCATAGGATCAACCCAGAACGACGTGAAGGTCAAAGGCGGCAGCCAGCGAAAATAAATGACGAAGGCCAGAATGATGACGATGCCGAGCCAGAAAGACGGAATGGCCAGCCCGGCAATGGAGAAAATCCGCACGAAGTAGTCGACCCACGTGTCTTGCTTCACCGCCGCAAGCACTCCAAGGGGAATCGATATCAGGACCGCGACGAACGTCGCCATCAACGCAAGTTCGATACTCAACTCAAGTCGAATCGCAATTTCGTGGGTAATGGGCTGTCCCGTCCACATGGATGTGCCGAAGTCCAGGCGGGGGATACCGACGATCCAAGTAATGAACTGTTTCCAAATGGGCTGATCTAGACCCAGTTGTGCGCGTTCGCGGGCGAGCGCCTCCTTCGGCGCATAGGATCCAGTACCGGCGTATTTGAGTTCGACAATGTCTCCCGGCAAGACGCGGAGCAGCAGAAAAATAAGTACGGCAACCCCGAATAGAGTCGGAATCATCAGCAGCAAACGTTTGAGAACGTAGTGACCCAATTTATTTACAGGGTCGAGGATGGAGGATCGATGATTGAGGATGGCGCGGGCAGGGTGCTATTCTCCATCCTCGATCTTCGATCCTCGGCCTTCTTGCGTCATCGCCTACTGCGCCAGCCAGACGTCCCGTAGGTCCTGATTGACGTAGTGACTCGGTGTAATCTTCCAGCCTTTTAGTTTAACCGAGTGCGGCACGATACGCTGCCACCAGAGGGTAGGGGGGAACTGATATGCCTTCTCATCGATAACACGCTTTTCGAATTGCCTTAAGAGCTTCAGGCGTTCTTTAGGGTCTGTCGCTCGGCTCTGCTTGTCGTATAGGTCATCCAATACGCTGTCATTGTATCTTGCGTAATTGACGGGACTCTTTTCGCTGCTGATGAACTTGAAGAGCTGTAGATCGGGGTCGTCCATAAAGTCACAGGAGAAATCGATCCCGGCGTCGTAGTTACCCTGGCGAAAATCGTTGAAGTAAGCTCCTTCTTCCTGCTGGACGTGATTGACATTAAGCCCGACCTGACGCCATTGATCGATGACGTAGACGCCGGTCACTTCGTAGGGCTCTCTCACGTTGCGGTTCTTGAGCGTGAAGGAAAAACCCTCTGGCACTCCTGCCTCTTTGAGCAATCGTCTCGCTTCCTTGCGCGACGCATCGATGTTTTTTCCGAACCCGGCGAGCTTGACGAGCTCGGATTCAGGTATGGCGAACTGGGAGCCGGGCCGGAAAAGCCCGCCCACGTACTTCATCACCGAGATTTGCGACAGCGCCTTCGATGCTCCCCACCGATCGATCGCAAGAGTGAGAGCGCGTCGAACTCGCATGTCGTCGAACGGTTTCTTTTCGTTATTGAGCGTCACCGTAAGATTACAGACCCAGGGACTCTCCTGGACCACGATTTGATTCCCCGCGGTCTTAACGATGTCGTCGCGGGCCGCCGGGTTGAAGCCACGGAATTCGATGAGCGCCTGCCCGCTGCGCACCGCGGCGACGCGCGGCGCCGTGTCCCGGATGATGACTGCTTTATAGCCGTCGAGATAGGGTCGTCCCTTCATGAAGTAATTCGGATTCTTCTTTCCCACCCAGTGAGAGCCCGCTACATACTCGACATAAGTAAACGGCCCGGTTCCCATGACGTTCTTTTCATACCAGCGCGGGTCCTTGGCTAAGATGTCGGCTTTGTAGATGAAGTTCCAGGGCGAGGCAAGGTTGGCAAGAAAAGATGCGGACGGATGCTTCAAACGAAAGACCACCGTCTGGACGTCGGGAGTCTCCACTTTGTCCACGACGGCGTAGGTCGCTTGGCGTGCGCTGACCACGCCCTCGGGCGGAAAAATAATCTTGTCGTACGTTGCTTTGACATCCTTGGCGGTTAGCTGACTACCGTCGTGAAACTGAATTCCCTGGCGAATCTTGAAGGTATAAGTAAGTCCATCTTTGGATGCCTGCCAGCTTTCCGCCACGTCGCCGACGATTTTTGGATAATTCTGTGGATCGAACCGAAGCAACGTGCTGTAGTGCGGCGCGATCGGATGGAGCATCGCGAAAGTCGTTTCGCGGTGACCGTCGTATGACGGCGGCGTGCCGCCGACGGCGAACACCAACTCGCCGCCGGAGCGGGGCGCTTCCGCCGCGTTCGCTGTAACGGCACAAACCAACAGAGCTCCGACTGCGAATAGCACCGTGGTGAAATGACACTTAATGACCGCTTTGACCAAATAAAACATGCGTTATCTCCCTCAAAGTTATTTTGCAGCTAGTCCTCGACGATGCGGCGAAAATATGGGATTCGGCTTCCTAAAGTCAAGCTTATCGCGCCGTGGTCGCGATTCAATCCGATGGCCGGCTTGACGCATCCATTCCATCTGCCTTACTCTCGCCCACAATCACGATGTCGCACCGACGAAGCTTCGCACCAATCGGCCTACGAAGAACTGCCGTGTGGATTTACGCGCCGGCAATAGTCCTATGCGTGACTCTGTTCGGCTGTAGCGCGGTTGTGCAGCGTTTGCCGTCGCCGGGCCGAGGAGCAGTCTCCACCGAGTCGCGCAAGCTCCTTGAACTTTTCGAAAGTTATTTTGAAGCCTATTTGACGCTCTATCCCACTTTCGCGACCGAGATCGGTGACCACCGCTACGACGACCAGTTGGAAATTGCCATTAGTGAAGAACACATCGGCGCTGAGCGCCGCCTCTTTCAACACGCTCTTAGCCGCATCGCCGAAATCAGATTAGACGAAATCGAACCCAGCGAGCGTCTTTACGTCGAGGTTTTCACGCGCGGCTTGAGGCTTGGCCTCGCCGGGCAAAGATTCAAGCAACATCTCCAGCCCGTCCGCCAGCTCGCCAGTCTCGCGGTCGAGTTTCCGCTGCTCGGCTCGGGCAGTGGCATTCATCCGTTCAGAACCGTGCCGGACTATGAAAATTTTTTGAAACGTATCGAGGGATTTCAACTGTGGGTCGACACGGCGATCGCCAATCTGCAGCGGGGCGTGAAGATTGGCATCGTGCAGCCGCGCGCCGTCATCGAAAGAACCCTGCCTCAGCTCGAAGCAATGATCGTCGCCGATGCCAAAGCAAGTCTGTTTTACCAGCCGATCTTGCGCATGCCCGGTGATTTCAGCGAGTCGGAGCGCGCCCGTCTCACGCGCGCATACACGGAAGCCATCGAGCAGCGCATCGTACCGACTTACCGTCATTTGCTGGCGTTCCTGAAAGAAGACTATCTGGGGAAAACTCGTAACACCACGGCCCTGTCCGCACTCCCTGACGGAGACGCGTGGTACGAGCATCTGGTTAAAACCCAAACGACAACCGATTTCACTGCGGAAGAAATCTTTCAGTTGGGCATGAAGGAGATCGCGCGGATCGGACAAGAAATGGAGCAGGTGCGTGACGGTCGTGGATTTCCAGGTAACATGAAAGAGTTTTCCGATTACCTTGCAGCGAACGCACCCCCCGGTTACGACAACCGCAGCGACCTCATCAAAGGCTACGAGGCCATTCGCCACACCGTGACGCCCGAGCTGCCGAAACTTTTCGGCCGCATACCGAACGCGCCCTTTGAAATCCGCACCGTCGAAGAATTTCGCGATAGATCGGCGCCATCGCAGTATCAGTCCGCTTCCCCGGACGGCTCGCGTCCGGGAATATTTTATGTCAATGCGTCGAGGATCGACACCGCACCGCGACGCGCTTCCGAGCCGCTGTTTCTCCACGAAGCGGTGCCAGGCCACCATTTCCAGATCTCACTTCAACAGGAGCGCGAAGATCTACCACGGTTTCAACGCTTCGCCGATTACACCGCTTTCGTCGAGGGCTGGGCGCTTTACGCGGAAAGCTTGGGCGCCGAGCTCGGCCTGTACAAAGAGCCGTCGCAATATTTCAGCCGGCTGAATTCTGAATTGTTCCGCGCCGCACGCCTGGTCGTCGATGTCGGTCTGCATCGTAAGAATTGGAGCCGCGAGCAAGCGATCAAGTTTCTGATGGACACGACCATGAGCGGCGAAAACGGCGCCACGTCGGAGGTCGACCGCTATATCGCGGTGCCGGCACAGGCGCTTGGCTACAAGATCGGCCAGCTAAAGATTTCGGCGATTAGAGCGAAAGCAGAGGAAGCGCTAGGTCCTAAGTTCGACATTCACGCCTTTCACGATGAATTGCTCAAAGATGGCGCACTGCCGCTCGATCTTTTGGAAATAAAGATGAATCGGTGGATCGAACGAATGCGCCATTAATCCGTGAATGTTTTCTCATTACCACCAAGAGCACGATCCAACCGTTATCGTAGGGGCGGGTCTGAAACCCGCCCCTACCTCGGGCCCTTCGTGGTTATCTTCTCCTTGCCCCTCACCTTTCAGAGATTTAAAACCGTCCGATCGTGGCAATTTTAGTGAATTCGAAATACCGACGAGCTACAATGGCTTCTGTGGATATGCGCGCCGAGACTTTGACAACCGTGAATCATCTTACGATTCTCAAGAGGCGGCAGCTCCCCCCGCCGCAAGTGATGACCGGCGATGAGCGCCGCTTGATGAATCCCAACCGCGGTCTGATCAAGCTTTGTGAACGCCACCTGGACATTTCATTTTCGCGCTTTGTCTATCCGCTTGTTGGCCACATTTGGAGCCCGTACTGTTGGTTCCTTGAGCGGCGCTTTCGTCTCGCTGAAACGAAACTTGCGCCGGCCGGTTGGCCCCGCGGACTTGCGCCTCTGAGAGTGCTCTTAATTTCCGACATCCACGGCGGGATTTTTTTGAAACCGGAGACGCTCTCGCAGATCATCCATGCCTTGATGCAGGAGAAACCCGATCTGGTCGTGGTGGCCGGCGACCTGGTCACGGGTCACACCAGCGAGGCAAATCCATATTTGCGCGCACTGGGAGTGTTAACCGTGGCGCCGCTAGGCGCTTGGTTCTGTTTTGGCAACCACGATTATTATGGCGGCGACCCTCAAGAACTGCGGGAGAATCTCGCGGCGATCGGGATGAAGACGCTCAAAAATGAGAGCGTATCATTAAATCACCACGGCGAGCATTTCGTCCTCGGCGGCATTGATGATCGGATCATGGGCAAGCCCGACTGGGAAGGTGTGCTATCCGGTCACGGAACGCCGCATCTACTCATGTCTCACAATCCCGATAATTTTTATGAGGCCGAAGCGCGCGGTGTGCCGCTCACGCTCTCGGGACATACCCACGGGGGGCAGATTCGTTTCCCCAAAGGACCGGCAATCATCAGACAAAGCCGTTACTGCCTCGATGAAGGCGTCTACGCGTATCGCTCCGCCTTGCTGGTTGTCTCTCGCGGTCTGGGCAGTGTCGCGCTGCCGATCCGCTGGGGCGCCGATCCCGAGGCGGTGCTGATCGAAATTGTTGCGCCTGATTGAAGCTGCGTGGTGCCGGCGAGTCCGCGATCAACTATTTCGCAGTTGCGTTCACCTGGCGCGAGCGGTTTACGAGATCGCAAAGCGCCTGCGCGCGCTTTCTTGGACGATGCAACGGATCCTGTTTCGTTCTGCGAAAACTATTTTCCGTCAATCATGCCGCGATCTTTGCTCGCCAGGCATCGAGCAGTCGATCCCGTTCGCTGCTCTCTACATGATCGAAAGCCTGCATGACGATATCGACGCCGACCATATCGCTCCACGCTTGCAATAACTTTTTGGTTAATGGTCCCGGAACCACCTTCGTCGGGCGCACGCCGTTGATACTCTGGACCGGCACGATCGTCGGGCTGGTGCTGGCGAGAAAGGCCTCCTCGGCATTGTAGGCGTCGTAAGGCGTAAAGTCGCCTTCCATCACTTCGACCTTAAGCTTCGCGGCAAGCTCGAACAGCGCATCTTTGGTGATTCCGTCCAGCACATTTTTATTGGACGGCGTGCAGAGCTTGCCGTTCAGAACCAGGAAGAAGTTGTGCGCGTTCGATTCGCTGATGTTGCCATCGAGGTCAAGCATCAGCGGGATAGCCTGGGGATCGACCTGCTTCGCCTCGAAGATCGCCATGTTGTGATTCATCTTATTGTTGATCTTCGCCTTGGGCTCCAGACACTGCGGCGGGATGCGCCGTGTCGAAGGAATGACGAGCTTGACGCCGTCGACGTAGTGGCGCGCGAATTCCTCGAAGGCAATGCTGATGCAGTAAATCGCCACCGTCGCTTTTCCGATCGTTCGATTTCCTCGCGACGAGCGTATTCCCCGGCTTACCACCTGCCAGATCGCCACTTCTTCGCCTTTTTCGAGAATCGGTCTATTGCGCTCGAACACTTCCAATGTGACTTTCTCCATTTCCTCAGGCGAAATACCGCAGTCGATGCGAGTGTAACGGAGCGACCTAAACAGCCGAGCCGTGTGATCTCTTAAGCGAAAAGGCTTGTGGCCAAAGGTTCGTGTCACATCGTAAACACCGTCGCCGGCATTGAACCCGGAATCGAGCACCGAGACCTTGGCTTCGCTCTCAGGCACGAACGAACCATTCAAGTAGACGGTCTTTTCAGCCATGTTTTGCCTCCCACATAGCACCCAATGATTGTTGCGACATTTAGCGAGACCGGCTACACCTGTCAATCCACCCCGACTCGGTCTAGGACGGTTTTTCACCGCCGCGCAGCGCCGACGTGAATAGGGCGATGACGGTTAGTACGATGGCCGCCAAGAATGTCGTATTGAGGGCCGCGACGAAGCCTAGAGGATTCGCCGTGGTCAGATTCGCCGCACTCACACCGGTATAATGTTCAAAGGCAAGCGACATGGATAAGCCGCCCAATGCAACGCCCAACACGTTGCCCAATCCGAACGTCACATGATTGACCGCTGAGGCAAAGCCGCGATGCTCCTTCGCCATCATACTGATCATCGCAGTGGAATTGGCCGGATTGAAGATTCCGTTGGTCATCGCCCCGACAATGATCAACGCCGCTGGCAGCAACCAGTGAGAGTCGGTCCGCAACAGCCCGCCGATGCTCAAAGACACGATCATAAATACCACACCCAAAGTCGCGGGAACCCGCGGACCCAAGCGGTCGGTCAGGTACCCGCTGAGCGGCGCCAGCGCCACTGTCAAGATCGATGGCGCCATAAAAAGCACCCCGACCCGGGTCGGCGAAAGAAGCAGCACGTCCTGGAGGTAAAACGGCATCAGGAAACCGGTAAGCGTGTAGCTGATTGCGATCACGAGCAGACTCACGACGCTAAAACTGAAGCGGCGGATCTTAAACAGCTCCAGATTGACGAATGGACTTCTCGTCCGCGACTCATGTATTAGGAAGACCGCCAGGCTAGCGAGAAAAAATGCCGCCAAAAGCATCTTCGTCGAGCCACTGGCGATCAGCTGAGTGCGCCGATCGAAGAGAAATACCAGCGTTGTCGTGATCGCGAAGAGCAGCGCGGCGCCCAAGTAATCGACGGGCACGCCGTGCGACGGCGGCCGCAGGTGCTGCCGCTTGAGATTCGCCAACGCCAGCAGCGCACCGCCGAAGCCGATCGGAGCGAGCAAAAAAAAACTCCAGCGCCAGCTGAAATAGTCGATCATCACGCCGCCGATGCTCGGCCCAAGGATGAAACCGACGTGATGCGCTGTCGTCATGTATCCTTGCGCCCGGCCGGCGAGATCTTCGGTCACCGACTCGGATGCCAGCGCCCGACTCGAAGACTGCAGCATCGCGCCGCCGATCCCTTGAACGAAACGCGACACGATCAACTGCAGCACGGTCTGCGACAAGCCGCAGAGAAGCGAGCTCACGGCAAATACTAAGAAACCCAATGCGAACATTTTCTCCCGGCCCCAAAGGTCCGAAATCCGACCGAAGATCACCGAGAGCCCGATGTTCGACAGCTGGTACGACAGCAACGCCCACGAGACGCCGAGCAGATCAGTGCCCAAACTCTGCGCTACTGTGGGCATTGAAATAGCGACAATTCTCGTCGCCGTTCCGGAGAAAAAAGTTCCCAGCAGCGCCGTTGCAAGAAGCAAATAATTGATGCGAGAATCCACGCCGAGGGGTTTCTTTCACGGCAAATTTCTCGATTAATAGCGCCGAACGCGGCGCGCGGCAAATGCTGCCCAGTAGGATTTTCTTAAGCACGCTGGATTGTCTTTGAAGGGACATGCTGAAGAATCATCGACGCCACCAGGCGTTGTTCTTCCCATCTGATTGCAGGAAATTTCCTTCCCTTTCGTCTGAAAATCGCTTGCAAATGATACGATATGACCCTCGAATTTTGCAGACTCGCTGAACTTATTTCGAATCTTCGATACACCGCCGCTGGCATAGGCCTTGCTCGGTTTTCAGTCAACAGCCGAACAACAGATTTTCGAGCGCACGCCCAAAGACCTGCTCGCCGGCACTTCAACGGGGGAGAACATGTCTCAGTTCAGCTTCAATCTGGCTATAACAAGGACTGAATGTGGAGGCGGTTATGCTTCGTACTGTGAAAGCGATGGAGGGATTTGCCATCGGAGCGAAAGACGGCGACATCGGTGAGATCGCCGATTTCATCTTTGATGACAAGACATGGACGATTCGGTACGTCGTTATCGACACCGGGAAGTGGCTATCGGGAAGACGGGTTCTTGTTTCCCCGATTGTCGTCGGTCCCGCTGATTGGGAAAACAAGCGAATCCCCGTTTTGCTCAATCAGGAACAAGTTAAAAATTCTCCAGACATAAATTTGAACGAGGAACTGTCGCAGCAGGACGAGATCAAATATTACGATCATTTTGGTTGGCCCTACTACTGGATGGGAGATGACATATGGGGACCAGCGGCGGTTCCGACGGAATTGGCCCTCGAGGGCATCGAAAGACAGAAGATGCTCAGTGAATCTATTGATCAATCGCATTTAAGGAGCGCCCAGGAAGTGATCGACTATTCGATCAAGGCCACAGATGGCGACATCGGACACGTGAGCGACTTTATCGTCGACGACGTGCAATGGGCCATTCGCCATATTGTCGTCGACACTCGAACCTGGTGGCCTGGCAAGAAAGTTTTGGTTGCGCCGCAGTGGATTGCCCATGTGGATTGGCGAAACTCCAACGTCTATCTGAACCTGTCCCAAAATGAAATAAAAACCGGCCCGGAGTTTCACCCGAGCGATTTCAAACATAACTACGACCAGGAGCTTTACGGGCACTAAGACCGAACCCAACTTCGAGTGGTAAAATGCGGCTCAGCCTGGCAACCAGCAAGGAACGGCCCGGGCCAGCTTTGGTATCATTATGACGGGAGACAAAGTCCGTATCGCAGCTATCGCCGATCTTCATTATCAGAGGACGTCGCATGGAGTACTGACAGACCTTTTTGCGCACATCGCTAGAAGCGCCGATGTGCTCTTGATTTGCGGCGACTTGGTCCATTTGGGATTACCCGAAGAAACCGAGATCCTCGCGAAAGAATTAGCGGTCGTAAAGCTTCCCATCATCGCGGTGCTGGGCAACCACGAATTTGAATCGAACAAACAAGATGAAGTGAAAAAGATCCTGGTGGAGGCGGGAATTGTCCTGCTAGACGGCACCGCTCGCGAGTTTTACGGCATCGGATTTGCCGGTGTGAAGGGATTCGCAGGCGGATTTGGCCGGCACTCGCTCGAGCCATGGGGTGAACAGTCGATAAAGGACTTTGTCAAAGAGACCGTCCGTGAATCCCTCAAGCTTGAATCGGCGCTGGCTAGCCTGCGAACCTCGCGGTCGGTAGCGCTTCTCCATTATTCGCCGATTCGAGCCACTGTAGAGGGCGAACCCCCGGAGATCCTGCCATTTCTCGGATCTAGCCGCTTAGAAGAGCCGTTAAATCGATATGGGGTGACAGTAGCCTTTCACGGCCATGCGCATCGAGGACAGCCCGAAGGGAAAACCAGAGAAGGGACGCCGGTCTATAACGTCGCGCTCAGAGTGCTCGAAAAAAATTTTCCAAACCGGCCGCCCTTTCGACTGTTCGAAATTGCCTCGGAAAAAGAAAGCGAGAGCCATGTCGCACACGCCAAGATCGAGTAAATGTGCCGCCGCCGTTGCTGAGGCAGATCAGGCTCGGCAGGCCATTTACAAGGATTTTTATCTGCCGGCCGTTTGTGCGCTCGATGAGGCTCAGTTGCCGTTCTTGGTTGGCGGTGCCTACGCTTTCGAACGCTTGACCGGCATCGAACGGGATCTTAAAGATTTCGATATATTTGTTCGGCAGGCGGACTGTCAGCGCGTGTTGGACAAACTATCTGCAATCGGTTATCAGACCGAAATCACGTTTTCACATTGGCTGGCAAAGGCCATTTGCGGTCAGCACTACATCGACGTCATTTTTAACTCAGGAAATGGTGTTGCTAAGGTCGATGACGACTGGTTCAGAAATGCCATCGTGGAACATTTTCTCGGCGTACCTATAAAACTCTGTCCAATCGAAGAAACCATCTGGTCCAAAGCGTTTGTCATGGAGCGAGAACGTTACGACGGCGCAGATGTAGCTCATCTGTTGCTTACTTGTGCCAAGAACATCGACTGGCAGCGTCTGCTTGAGCGCTTTGGCGCTCATTGGCGACTTCTTTTGAGCCATATCATTCTTTTTGGCTTCGCTTACCCTTCGGAACGCTCACAGATCCCTGAGTGGGTCGTTGACGAACTTCTGCACAAACTTCAAAGTGAAACGGACTTACCGTGTTCGGCCGAGCGAGTTTGTCAAGGCACATTGCTTTCTAGAGAACAATATCTCACGGATCTCGAGCATTGGGGCTATGAAGACGCGCGCCTTGTTCCGAGAGGAAATTTGTCAAAAGGGCAGGCCGATCAATGGACGGCAGCGATCGGCAAAAACAAATAGTGAG
>DASXSW010000209.1:0-6372 GCA_036505755.1 Binatia bacterium
CAGACAATTATTAATGCAGTAAAGTACCCCAGGCCGAAACCGCCGCCCCATTATCTCGCCGTTAGTCCGGCCGATTTGATCGCGTCCGGATTCAAATTCGTAACGGAAATGGGTCTCTACCGTGAAGCGTATGCCCCATGATTTGTCCGCCGCCTCGATGTTCAGTCCGTTACCCGGACGGTAACTGAAGCTCGGCATTGCCTGCGCCGCCGCTGTCGCCTCTTTCTTCATCTCGATCTGCTGCTCTTTTAACTGTAAAAGCTCTTGCTCGAGCGACTTGATCCTATCATCGACGCTCTGGGCTCTCACTGTTCCCGCAGCTAAAAGGAAAACAGCTAGCACGCTCAACGCCCAAAACCGTGTCTTCATCCTTGCCTCCTTTTGCCCCTATAAATCTTATACACAATTGGTATTACTTTCGGCGTTTTTTAGCTTAAGTGGTACGACCTGTCAAGCCTAAAGTTGTAGGCTATGAAAAATACTTTAGGCCATTGGTGGCAGATGTTGCGCCTAATTTGTTGCCATTTGTCGAATATAGCCAATATTCCCTGGCTAAGGTCGTACGCCTATCAGCGATCAGGTACGAGCGATTTCAGCGATTTTCCGATGACTTAGCTCATGAACAGGGGTCGTGTCTGTTTGTCGTCATCGCTTGAAGCTTCACGCCTTCCCCGCCTCCACGTAACTAGGTGACAGAAACTCTTCGTTGACTCATTTTCAGTAGTGGTCAAAATGCACTCGAACTTGTGAAGCCGGTAGGTGTCCGTTAGACTCTGCTCCACCAATGTTGGCAAAGCGGATCATTCCCTGCCTCGATGTGAAAGCCGGGCGAGTTGTCAAAGGGGTTAAATTTTTGGAGCTGCGGGACGCCGGCGATCCAGTGGAGATCGCCCGCGTTTACGATCGAGAGGGGGCCGATGAGCTTTGCTTTCTCGATATTACGGCGTCGCACGAGAACCGCGGAATTATTCTCGACGTTGTCGCGCGCACGGCCGAACAGGTTTTTATCCCGCTAACGGTAGGGGGTGGAATCAATAAGACTGAAGATATTCGCAATCTCCTCAACGCCGGCGCCGACAAAGTTTCCATCAATACTGGAGCGGTTAACCGGCCTGCGTTCGTCGGCGAGGCCGCCGAATCATTCGGCAGCCAGTGCATCGTCGTAGCGATCGACGCCAAGCGGGTCGGCGATCACTGGGAAGTTTTTACCCACGGCGGACGGAACCCGACAGGGATTGATGCCTGCGAGTGGGCGAAGCGGATGGAAAATTACGGCGCGGGAGAAATTCTCCTCACGAGCATGGATCGCGACGGCACCAAAGCCGGATATGATTTGGCGCTAACTCGGGCAATTTCGGACCGGGTTAGTATTCCGGTTATCGCGTCTGGTGGCGCCGGCACGCTTGAGCATATCTACGACGGCCTAACCGAAGGCAACGCCAGCGCTGCGCTTGCCGCATCGATCTTTCACTACCAGGAATATTCCATCGCCGATTGCAAAAATTATTTGCAAGGCCGCGGCGTCGTTGTTCGCCCGATGGCCTCAGATATTCTCAAATCTCTCAGCTGACGTTGTCTGTTTCGACCCGTTCGGCGAAGCGAAGAGCGCGCGTTTGCGGACTGGGTCGTAGAAAGGCAACTGGACAACCGTTACCCCTGTGGTCTTCCGCGCATAGTTCACGCTCGCTTCGATCTCGAGTTGGGTTCCGGTTTGATTGAATTCCTGTTCAACCGTGGCAAGCGCAATATATTTTTTCAATGTCGGTGACCAACCGCCGGTGGTAGCATGCCCCACTTGCTTTTCGTCTTTGTACACCGGCACTCCGCCGCGCCAGGCCGCGATCGGGAACTGTGGCGGCAAACCCGCCTGCCGGAAAAGATACTCGTAATCGCTAAGATTGATCTCCAGGCCGACGATTTGACGCGACGGAGCACGCCCGTTTAATTCCCTCAACGCCTTAGACCCTACGAAATGATCCTTCTTTAGATCCACGGTCCAGCCCAGACCGATTTCGAACGGCGAATATTTTTGCGATGCGATCATCGCCTTCTCGGCGCCGATGTAATCTACTTCCAAGAGAATAAATCCCGCCTCGAGCCGGGCCACATCGAGTGCCAGCATCCCCGCAGGCCTAATGCCAAAGCCCTTGCCCTTTTCCACGAGCAGATCCCAGATCGCCTCGGCGTGGGCCGCGCCGAACCATATCTCATAGCCGAGATCGCCGGTGTAACCGGTGCGGGAGATAATCACCGGAACCTCAAGGATCTTACCTGGCTTAAAGCGAAAAAACCTGAGCTGGCTCAGATCCACATCGACAATTTTCCGGAGAATCTCAAACGCATTTGGCCCTTGCAGCGCCAGGGCTGCAATCTGTTCGGACACCTCTTCGATGGAAACGTCCATTCCGAAGGCATTGAGCTTGAGCCAACGAAAACTTGCATCGGCCAAATGAAATCGAAAGTGATCCTCGGCGAGTCGAAATAGCGTGCCATCTTGAATCACCGCGCCATCATCTTCACAGAGACATGAATAAAGCGCCTGCCCCACCGCGCATTTCGCGGCGTCGCGAGTGATCACGCGATTTACCAGCTTCAAAGCATCTCTGCCTCGAACGTCGTATTTATAGAGCGGTGAGACATCGATCAGCCCAGCCGAGTTGCGAATCGCGTGGTACTCGTAATCATGTACCACATCGTACGAACTGGCGACGAAATAACCGGACCACGTGCGCCAGTTCTGGCTCACGCACAAAGCCGCCGTTCGTGTGTGGAAGGGCGTGCCGATAGGCATCGGCTATTTTCGCTTGCGAAATTTGGATTTTGGATTCAATGAACTGCCCGTCGCGTTGACTTCGCAGTTGAAATTACCAAATATGCTCCCTTAAGCAAATCATGCCCAACTACGATGCGATCATCATTGGCGGTGGTCATAATGGCCTCACCACTGCCGCCTATCTAGCGAAAGCCGGCAAAAAGGTTCTCGTGCTCGAACGTCGCCACGTTGTTGGCGGCGCCACAGTTACGGAAGAAATCTATCCCGGCTTTAAGTATTCCGTCTGCTCTTATGTGGTCAGTTTGCTCCGTCCCGAGGTCATCCGCGATCTGGAACTTCCCAAGTACGACCTCGAGATAATTCCCCTGGACAGCACCTTCACGCCGCTGCCCGACGGCGATTATCTCTTTCGCTGCGGCGACCACGCTAGGACGCGCCGTGAGATAGCGCGCCACTCCGTTACCGATGCGGAAGCTTACGAGCAATATGGCCAGCTGATGGTGCAAATGGCCATGGCGGTAAAACCGCTCCTTGCTATGACCCCGCCAAAGCCGGCCGCGTGGAATCCGAAGGATCTCGTTGGTTGGGCGACATTGGGAAATCATTTCCGCGGTCTTGGCGAAAAACTTTTCTATGATCTTGCCAAGCTCATGACGATGAGTTCGGCCGATTTTCTCGACGAATGGTTCGAAACCGAGGCGCTCAAAGCCACCATGTCGGCAAGCGGCATAATAGGCACGTTTATGGGACCGCGATCGCCAGGTACCGCTTATGTTCTGCTTCATCATTACATGGGCGAACTTGACGGAGCATTTCGTTCTTGGGGTTTTGCCCGCGGAGGAATGGGAACCATCAGCCGAGTTATTGCCGACGCCGCGCGCCACTACGGCGCAGAAATCAGAACTCAGACGGCGGTCGATCACGTGCTCATCAAAAACCGCCGCGCCTGCGGGGTGATTCTAAGCTCAGGTGAAGACGTCGAAGCAAAAGTCATCGTTTCGGGCGTCGATCCGAAGCGCACGTTTTTGAAAATGGTCGACGTCAAACACCTTGAGCCGGAATTTTTGAATCAGGTCAGCGCGTTCAAAATCCGCGGCTCGTCGGCTAAGGTTAATCTCGCCTTGGACGCGCTGCCGAATTTTACTTGTATGCCCGGCGACGGACCACACCTAGCCGGCGCGATCTCGATCAGCCCGAGCATCGATTACATCGAACGCGCTTACGACGACGCGAAATATGGCGAATTTTCACGGCGTCCCTATCTCGACGTTATCATCCCTTCCATGCTCGATCCCTCAATGGCGCCGCCGGGAAAACATGTCATGTCGATTTTCGTGCAATACGCGCCTTATCACTTAAAAAACGGCACCTGGCCGGAGAAACGGGAAGCGCTTGGCGATACCGTCGTCGATACCTTGAATGAGTACGCGCCGAACCTAAAAAACATCATCCTTCACCGCCAAGTCGTAACCCCGTGGGACTTAGAACAAGAATTCGGTCTCACGGAGGGAAATATTTTTCAGGGCGAGCTGACGCTCGACCAACTGTTTTTTCTCCGCCCGGTGCCCGGCTGGGCGAAGTACCGAACGCCGATCAAAAATCTCTACATGTGCGGCGCGTGTACCCATCCAGGCGGCGGTGTCATGGCCGCCTCAGGCCGCTTAGCAGCACTGGAAATTCTCAAAGACATGAAAAGGAGCCTGATTTAGCTTACCGTGCCGACCTATGACGCGATCATTATCGGCGCCGGTCACAACGGACTGGTGACCGGCGCCTATCTTGCCAAGTCCGGGAAAAAAGTCTTGGTTCTTGAGCGGCGTCCCATCGTCGGCGGTATTACCGCAACGGAAGAGATTTTTCCCGGATTCAAGTTCTCCGCGTGCGCTCATCTAGCCGGATCCTTTGCACAGGGGATCATCGCCGATCTCGATCTACAAAAATACGGCTTACAGACTCTCCCACTCAATCCGTTACTCTTTGCGCCTAGCCTGGAGGGAAATTCGCTCATTATCTCCCGAAACGTCGCGCAAGCAGTGGAGGAGATCGGGCGTCATTCCAAAAATGACGGACAGAGATTTGCAATATTCTGTTCGCTTCTGAAAAGAATGTCCGCGTTTCTTCTTATCCTTTACGCTCTGCCCTTGCCCGATCGCGCCGCTCCCGGAAACTCCAATCCTTTGGAGCTGATCAAAGCAGTATGGAAATTCCATCGCCTCGGCGAAAAAGAAAGGTACGAGTTCTTACGGATCTTGCCGATGAGCGTTGCCGACCTTCTCGACGGCTGGTTTGAAAACGATTTGCTTAAAGCGGCGCTCGCCGCGAGTGGTCTACTTGGGTCCTTCGTCGGTCCGCGTCAGCAAGGAACTGCGTTCGGGCTGCTCCATCATCACGTTGGCGAATCGAATGGCGCCCTTCGCACCGGCGGTTTTGTCCGTGGCGGTATTGGCATGCTGGCACAAGCCTTGGCGCGCGCCGCAGAGCAATCGGGCGCGGAAATCCGTACCGATGCCGAAGTTACCAATGTCGTCACCAAGAACGGAGCGGCGACAGGCGTCGTATTGCAGGACGGCGAGGAGATCGGTGCGAGCTTGGTAGTCTCGGGTGCGGACGTCAAGCGAACATTTCTAAATCTCGTCGAATCAACTTATCTCGATCCGAATTTTTTGTTGCAAGTGCGGAACATTCGCTCGCGCGGGACGGTAGCGAAGATCAATTTGGCATTGGATAGTTTGCCGTCCTTCAAAGGCTCGGCAAACCACGATGGGCCGGCGCATCTCGGCGGCATCATCCACATCGGCCCGACGCTCGATTACCTGGAGCGTGCTGCCGACGATGCCAAGTATGGGCGGTTCTCGAAACAGCCATTTCTGGAAATCACGATTCCGACCATCGCCGATCCGACTCTCGCGCCGGCTGGTAAACACGTGATGTCGATCTGGATGCAGTACGCGCCCTATCATTTGAGAGAGGCAAATTGGAATGAACAGCGCGAAGCGCTGGGCGACGCGGTGGTGAATCAAATCGACGAATATGCGCCGGGTTTTAGGGATGCTATCTTGCATCGCCAAGTCTTAACGCCCTTAGATCTGGAACAAGTCTACGGCGTGACCGAAGGCCACCTCTATCACGCCGAAATGGCTCTTGATCAAGTTTTCTTCATGCGTCCGATTCCCGGCCGGTCGCGCTATCGATCACCGATCCGAAATCTCTATCTCTGCGGTTCAGGCACGCACCCCGGTGGTGGTATCACAGGGCGACCCGGCTACTTTGCGGCAAAAGAAATTCTCAAAAACTGGCCCGGCGCGAAGTAGATCCTGCCTAGGAATTCCCTGCTGACCGTGATAGACGAAAAACAATTTCTTACCTAACCGTTAACGTCGAGCCATATGAAGCTTTATTTCGGTCTGTTAGAAAGTTTTGCTCCACATCAACCAAGAATTTTCACCGAAGTGAGTGGAAAACTGGTTGATTTAAATCTCGCGTGCGCAGCGCGCTTTGCACAAGTGGAGCCATCGAGCGCCTACGAGCTTGCGGCGTTTTACTTTCCGGACACGATCGCGGTGTTTTTTCAGCGCGGTGAACAAGCGCTTAAGGAGTTA
>DASXSW010000210.1:0-3580 GCA_036505755.1 Binatia bacterium
GCGATCGAGCGTTTTTCCGGATCCAGATAATCTTTCGAGTATTGCGGGTCTTCGAGGCAGACCATTTTGTCGCGTAACACATCGATGCGCGGATCCCGGGCGACGGCGTCTTCGTAATGATCGGCGGTGAGCTCGCCGAAGATCAAGCCGACGGCCGTCATGTATTGAATGCAGTGGTCCCGGTCGGCCGGATTGTGCAGAGCTCCGGTTTTATCGATGATGCGAAGCGCAGATTCTTGCGTCGTGATTTCGACTTTATCGATTTCATTCAAGCGATCCTTGATCACTGGGTGAAGTTTGAGGGCGCATTCTACCGCCGTCTGGGCGTGAAATTCGGCGGGAAACGATATCTTAAAGAGCACGTTCTCCATCACGTAGCAGCCCAGCGGGCGACCGACCGCAAGAGGTTTACCCTTGAAAAGTACGTCGTAGAATCCCCAATGTTTGGCTGATAGCGCCGACGGGTAACCTATCTCGCCTTGCATGGTTATCAAAGCAAGGCGCACGCCGCGGCTGGTGGCGTCGCCCGCAGCCCACGATTTACGCGGGCCCGTATTGGGCGCGTGGCGGTATTCGCGTAATGTCCCGCCATCCGTCCATGCGTTGGATAAGGCACTGATAATCGCATCCCGGTTTCCGCCCAACATGGCTGTTGCGACAGCCGTGGTGGCGACGCGGACAAGCAGCACGTGATCCAGGCCGACGCGATTAAAGCTGTTTTCGAGCGCTAGGATGCCTTGGATTTCGTGCGCTTTGATCATGGCACACAGCACGTCATGCACCGTAAAAATCTTTTTCTGTGTGCAAGTGAGATAATCGGCGAGCATAAGAATGCCGCCCAAATTATCGGAGGGATGGCCCCATTCGGCGGCCAGCCAAGTGTCATTGAAATCGAGCCAACGGATCATCGCGCCGAGGTTGAATGCCGCGTGCACGGGCTCGAGCTGCCAATCGGTCCCAGGAACGCGAGCGCCGTTGCGTAACGTTGCTTCGGGCACGATCGGTCCCAGATGTTTAACGCACTCCGGGTACTGCAGGGCGAGCAGGCCGCAGCCGAGCGTATCCATGAAGTCATAGCGCGCGATGTCGATGACTTCTTGGCTCCTGGGAACATAATTCGCCGCGTAGTCAGCCAACTCAACCAAGATTTTATCCGGTTCAGGGCGAATGTTTGAAACGTTTCCAGTCATCGTTGGCTCGACAATTCAAGGGTTCAAGAATTCAATGTCGGCAAGATGCGATTGAACCGTCAACGTTGAACTGTGAACGCCTTCTACCGCTTTTCCATCGGCACGAATGGCCGCGGTTCGGGACCGACATAATCGGCATTGGGGCGGATCAGACGATTGTCGGCGCGTTGCTCGATGATGTGTGCCGCCCAGCCGGTGATGCGCGAGACCACGAAGAGCGGCGTAAACATCGCCGTTGGTATGCCGCACAAGTGATAGGCGCTGGCGCTGTAGAAATCCAAGTTGGGGAATAAATTCTTCTCACGTCGCATCACTTGCTCGATGCGCTCCGAGACGGGATAGAGCCGCTTGTCGCCATGGGCTTCGCCGAGTTTCTTCGACCACGCTTTGATCACATCCGAGCGCGGATCGGAGATTTTGTAAACACGGTGGCCGAAGCCCATGATGAGCGCCTTCTTCGCGATCAATTCGAGCACGCCTTTCTCCGCCTCATCCGGTGTCGCGTATCGCTCGATCAACTCCATCGCTGCTTCGTTGGCGCCGCCATGCAACGGGCCGCGAAGGGCGCCGATGGCGCCGGTTACCGAAGAGTAAAAGTCGGGCAACGTGGAGGTAATCGTACGCGCAGTAAAAGTCGACGCGTTAAACTCATGCTCGGCGTAAAGAATCAGTGAGACGTCAATCGCGCGCTGATGCAGCTCGTCGGGCTTCTTACCGTGAAGCAAATGGAGAAAATGGCCGGCGGTGCTGTCGTCGTCGGTCTCCGTGTCGACGCGCCTGCCGTGTTCGTGAAACTGATACCAGTAGAGCAGGATTGCGCTGAAGCAGCCAGTGAGCCGATTGGCCACCGCGATTTGTTCATGGCCCGGACCCTCGGGTTCCAACGTGCCGAGCATCGAGCAGCCGGTGCGCAAAACGTCCATTGGATGTGTGCTTCGCGGGATTTGTTCGAGGACCGTCTTCAGCGGGGCAGGCAAGTCACGCAGCCCGCGCAGCTTCGATTTGTATTCGTTAAGCTCCGCCTGCTTCGGCAGACGGCCATAGATCAGCAAATGCGCGACTTCCTCGAAGGTGGAATGCTCGGCGAGATCGTAAATCGAATAGCCGCGATAGGTGAGACCTTTGCCTTCTTTGCCGACGGTCGCGATCGCTGTGTTGCCGGCAATCACACCCTCCAGACCGCCGCCGCGTTTGTCTGTAGCCATTAGCTTATCCTCCAGGCGCAGAATGCAACGATTGTGCGGGTCATGCAAGTCATGCGTGGTTGGACGATTCGATATTCAAGCCGTGCAAAGCGCTCATACGGTTCAATCTCTGCGGGTCGGTTCCCCGCAGCTCGGTTCTATCCGAAGTCTGTCATTCCCGCATGCTTTAAGCGGGAATCCAGGCGGGTTCGGAACTGGACCCCCAGATAAAAACATTCGGCGATGACGCCTTTAAAAATAAATCTCATCGTCGCGTTCTCCTGTAGGTTGCTGCGCGGTCATTCATTCCGTTCAAACGGCCCGGTTCAAATCGTCAGATTCCATTCCGAAGGGTTAAATGGCTGAACGTTTTGAACTCTTTGAACGGCTTGAACGAGTCGTGCCCTTGGACCAATCCCTCGCCACCCGGCGCGGCTTCTTTCATGGCCGGGTCTTGACAGTTTGGCTTTATTTTCGGTACCGCTGAAGGTGATCAAAAATGGCGCAGATTAGGAGATGGCAAATGGCGTTACCGCAAACTTTCAAGGCAATGGTCGTGTCGGAGACCGCCGAGAAAACATTCGTTCGTGAGATTAAGCAAAAGGTTTTGGGCGATTTGCCGGCCGGCGAGTTGATCATCGAGGTGAAATATTCGTCGTTGAATTACAAAGACGCATTGTCCGCGACTGGCAACAAAGGCGTCACGAAAAAATATCCGCACACGCCGGGCATCGACGCTGCGGGAGTGGTGGCCGATTCCACGACAAAATCGTTCGGTCTCGGCGATCAGGTGATCGTCATGGGCTACGATCTCGGCATGAATACCGCCGGCGGTTTCGGTCAATTCATCAGCGTGCCGTCCGCTTGGGCAATCAAATTACCGCAAGGCCTGTCCTTGAAAGACACCATGAGCTACGGGACGGCGGGACTCACAGCCGCGTTATGCGTTATTCGTTTGATGGCGAGCGGATTGTCCAAGGACTCCGGCGAGGTGTTGGTTACCGGCGCGACCGGCGGCGTCGGCAGCGTGGCCGTGGCGATCCTAGCCAAGCTCGGTTTCAATGTCGTCGCCGCAACCGGCAAGACGAGCGAAAATGAGTTTCTCACCGGTCTCGGTGCCAAAGCGATCATTTCGCGCGAGGAAGTGAATGACACGTCGGGCCGGCCGCTGCAAAAACCGCGCTGGGCCGGTGTCGTCGATACCGT
>DASXSW010000211.1:0-3138 GCA_036505755.1 Binatia bacterium
GGCGTGACGGTCGTGGGCGCGATGCTCAAGTTCAGAGGCGAAGAATACGTCAAAAAACTCAAGGCTCTCGGCCCAGCAATACATAACGTCTCGGGGCGAGCCTTACTCGACCTGGTAATCTCTGGCGAAGTCGGCGTATCGCCTACCACGTTCCGCAATCACGTCGAGGTATCGTTGAAAGTCGGCGCCCCGATTGCGTGGATTCCGATGGATGTCGTTCCGTCCAACTCCGGCTCGACGGCGGTCTCGGCGAAAGCGCCGCATCCCCATGCCGCGTTGCTGATGGCCGAATTTATCCTCGGTGAGGGAGGACAGAAAGTGCTCGAGCAGTACGAATACGGCAATCCCACGAAGGACTATGGTTTCAAGCGTTGGTATCCCGAGCAGGGGCTAACGGCAGAGCAGATCGATAAGCTCGAAGAGAAGTGGAGAAATACGCTTCGCGATTTAACCAGACGATCGTCTTTTTAACTTATGCTGACAGACAAATGCCATCCCGAGACTTAAGCCGAAGGATGACATTGCAGCAAATTCTAGTAACAGGGGAAGAGAGACGTCTCTTGGGATCGATTGAATCCGATCAAGGAACGGTTGCAACCGTTCCTTGATTTGCGAACTTTGCTTTCTTTGCGGTTGGAAATACCTATTGCCCTTCTTTCCCAACCGGCGCGGCTCCCTGCCAGTGGCCGACATCGATGATAATGTTCTCAGGACCGACGAACTTGTCTTCGTAGTAAGCCGTGCCAAGGTTGATCGCTCCAGCTTTCCTGGCACCAGCCGCTTCCATCATGCGAAACTGTTCCTGGTCATTCTCAGCCGAAAAACCGATGTGGTCGATGCCTGGCTGTTTGGTCGGCTCGCCGTCAGGCGTGCCCGCCCGCAGCGGCAGGACGGTTATATTGACCGACCCATCGCTCAGATCAATGGCGTTGTTCTTACGCTTTTGAATCAATTTCATGCCCATGGCGTCGACGAAAAACTTGGCCATGGCATCCACGTCTACCGCGCGATATGCGATATGTCGAATCTTTGCCATGCTCGCCTCCTTTGATTGTTAACCGCCGTAAAAAACTTTGTCGCCGAGATCTTTCAGTGTAAGCGTAACGTCGTCCGGGCGGCCGCTCGGCTGCGCTGCTACACCGGCGTCCTTCACTTCGCCGACAAAGATGGAGTGGTCGCCCTTTTCAATCGTGTCGACGAGCGCGCATTCGACAAAGGCCGGCGCCTTTTCGAGAATCGGCGCACCAAGCGTTCCCTTGCGGAATGGCTCGCCGCCGATCGAATTCCCTTCGCGCTCGAGCGGTTTGAAAAATGTGAACGCCTGGCCTTTTTGATCTTTGCCGAGAATGTTGAGGGCAAACGTCTTCGATTCCTTGATAATCGCATGCGCCCCGGAATCGGCCTTCACACCGACCACGACGAGCGGCGGTTGAAATGCCGTCTGAGTCACCCAATTGACTGTCGCGGCGGCTACCTTGCCGGCTTTGTCTTCCGCAGTTAATACATACAAGCCATAGGGAATCATTCGTAACGCGGTTTTCTTTGCATCAGCATCCATCTCGAATTCTCCCTTGATCTGGATTTGGCGCGGCGTTTTCCGCCTCGGTGAATCGATTCTATGGGAGGGATTGCGAAGCGTCAACAGGAAACCGGTACTTTGTTAGGGAAGCACTTCAGGCTCTCCGCTTGCCCTCACCAGTGCCCTCTCCCGCATGCGGGCGAGGCCGCAAAGACACTCTACTGACTAGTTCTTCCCCTCAAACGCGAAAGGCCAAGACAACGTAGACATTGCCGCCGCATTCGAAATCGCCGACTTCGCTCATGCCCAGACCGTCTAAATGCGCTTGCAGAGAATGGGAATTACTCCGCGAAACAAAGGCAACGCCGACTTCGAATTGGTCGACCAAGTTCTTTTTCTGCGCTTCGAAAAGCCCGCGCAGCAAGCCTCGACCACGGAACTCGCGAGCGATGCACACGGGACCGTAGATGTAGCTGTTGAACGAACCCAGAGGACGGCCCTCAAAGGTCATGCGATCGTAAGATGCGAGCATCTTTCCAATGACCAGCGACCCAGTGTCGAATTCGTTCCGAAACGCGCAGACAAATCCTCCGATTTGATCATCAATGACCGCGACAATCGTGCCAAGATCCTCCGCGATCCGAGCAGTTTGCTCCAGCGTAAATTCTGCGGAGAGAAACCCCGTCTTGCGTTCCTCTTCGGAAAGATTCGCGATGTAATTGGCGGACTGAAGACGCAGGATATCGCCATAGTCCGCTGGCTTTGCTCGGCGATATTCAATGGCAGACATGGGTCCCAATATCGGCGGACGAGAACTTTCGGTTCTCGTCACTCCGTCGGCGTTCATCGAGATACTTCTTGAATTCGTGCTTTCTGATACCAAAAAAGTTAGTGCTCTTTTCTTTAACGAGCACTCGCTGACCGGGACGATAATCGATCGTTCCAGCGCTGCTTGCGCGTACGGTGTCACCGCTATCGAGTTGCACGGTCAGATAGTCCACTAAGGCCTCTGCCTTCACATCAGTCCGGTCGTTCACCACTGTGCCTGACAAGTCGATGGATTGAATCGTAATATGCCGCAGCGTCAACGCCCCGTACACGAGGGCAGCGCAAATGACGAAGAAACCGATCTTCCACTCTAGCGACAGTTGTTCCCGGATGAGAAGGAAATTTACTATCTCTCGGTACGAACGCATCAAGCTCTGGAGAACTTCAGCGGTATTTACCGAGGCGCTGGCCGACTTCCGCTGGCAGGCGAACGACCTCCACCGATAGCGCCCTTGAACATTTCCGCGAAAAAGCCGCCGAGAGCGCCGGCAGGCACCGCCGCGGCAAATGAGAGAGCCATGAACCACTCGGGCGCCTCGCCTAGCATGTCGGCGGATTGCATGAACAACCCAAGAATGATGGACCCGATGCCAACCAGGGCACCGTGCTTCATCTCCAATGTGCCGGCCTTGTAGCCCGCGTAGAAACCGCCGATCACGGTGCCCAGCGAACCGAGCAACAGACTCGCCATCAAACCTTCGCTGGAACTCCAATATTGAGATAAGGCGTCTTCAGCGGCGTCACCTTGTGCTGCCAACTCTTTAGCAATGAAAAATGAATAATACAGGGTC
>DASXSW010000212.1:0-2852 GCA_036505755.1 Binatia bacterium
TGACCGTCAGACCCAGAAGAGGAATCGAAAAAAACTCCTCTTTAACAATGCTGCGAAAATTGTGAGGAATGAAGGCGAAGACTAGGAGAACATCAAGAAAGCTCGAATGATTAGGCATAAAAACGTAGGGTCTGCTTAAATCTAGGCGCTCCACACCCGCAACCGTGATCTCAAGTCCCGCTAGCCTAAGGCTAATTCTCGCCCAGTGGATGAGATACCTCCGAGCTCGATCCTCACCGTTGGAAAACAGACTGGCAAAATAGCAGCCGATTCCCCAAGAGACACCAAGAAGGAGAAACAAAACAATCAGACAAAGTTGATAAGGAAAAAAAAGTAAACTCCGTAGCATCCGTTCTTCCGTCGGGCCCCTATCCGGGCTCCCTTAGCACACTAAATTCCGGTCTAACTTCCACGATGACCTGGTAAACGGTCGCGGTCCTGATACGACCAAACGACTGAGTACCTCACCACGTCTTCAGTTGAGTAAAGCGCGATTTTATTTCGACTCTAAAACCTTCGCAAGAACACCCTTCTGTCTCTCGCCAAACATTGCGGGCTTTGGCACCAGTGCAATAGTGGGTTTGGTTAATCAAGGGTCAAGCAAGAGAACCAGATTTATCTATCAGAACCGGAAGTCGGAGTGAAACAGCTCAATAAGCAATCGCTATATTGAGGAACCGGCCTGGAAAATTTGCTGAGAGGCGCTCAACTTCGTCTCAATTTAGAAGTGTCCCTGACGCCAGTACCCGCTATAAGCAGTAATGAAATAGTTGAAAAAGTTCCGGGCGCCTGGGCTCAGTCGTGCCAGTAAGTCTCGCTGGGTAAAACACATTGGCGGCGGCGGGCAGTAATCGCATGTTCCGCCCCAACCGTAGATAATGTCCAACGTCCGCCGTGGAATATCCGCTCGGTAAGTGCCGCGATGAATGCCCCAGGCGTGAAAAAGACACGCGTCGCCAACTCCAAGCTGAACCTTTTTACTCCCCGACATGTCCGAACGGCTCGGCGCCGCTCCTTTCCGAATCTCCAGTTCGCCCGCTAAATCCCATCGCCGCTCTGAGCCAGGAACATATTCAAGCTGTGAATCTGCCACAAAGGCAACTCGAAAATGTACTCCTGCATGTTGTTTCATGCGTTTCCGTTCCAGCGCGATCTCGGGAGCTAAGAATTGCGTGTCCCGATGCCAATCTCCATCCCAAGAAATGCTGGCGGGATTGTAGAAATACTGAGTGTTATGAAACAGCGGGAGTTCGCCGGACAAACGGCTCAAGAGCGAAACGATTCTTTGATCCGCGATAAATTCGAGCAAACGCAGTAGATCACCTTCGTATGAATGAAAATACCTGAGCTCGGTTAAATAGGCGATGTTCGAAGCATTCGCACGGTCCGGCACTTCTACGATGGCCTGTTCCAGAACGTGGTCGCAGATGCGCCTCAGCTCCGCAGTTTCCGACCGGTCAAGAAAACCTGGAATGATCACCAGCCCAGAATTGCTCCAATCCTTGGCTATTTGCTCGAAATCCATATTAAGAAACAGAATTTGACAATTATTTTATATGACTCATTCGTCAATCGGAAGAAAGATAGAGCTGATCGACGCGAGCCGTGTTGAGGAGTTTTCGGTCGTTTTTAGGTCTCATAGTTTGTCTTCTCTATCGACCGGCGGCCGGGTAGGATGAATCTAACAGAATATGCACTGCCGATCTCGTCAAAGACTTCTTATCTGTACTTTTTCTGCGAAAACCAGCTAAGATCGAACTCCCATGAGCGCTGTGTCCAGCTCTCGCCTCTCGGCGCAATGCCGCGTTTGCGGCACGCTTTTGTCGGGCGCGATGAGTGTCGTGTTTCGAACCGTCGGCATAAAGCGTAGCTCGCGGAATCCCAACATTTGCACTCGCTGTAGCACCCATATCGACGAAGGACGGCTGGCGGAAATCACGGTGCTGTTCGCCGATCTATCATCGTTTACGGAGCTGACCCACGATCTTGGCGCGGAAAAAACCCATGAGGTGATCGATGCGTTCTTACGGATGGCCACCGACGTGTTGGTGAAATACGGCGCTTTTATCGACAAGTACATCGGCGACGCCGTGATGGCTCTTTTCAATGTGCCGATTCAGTACGAGGATCATGCACGGCGCGCTATTCTCGCAGCCACCGAACTGGGGTCCACGCTGCAACATTTGGGCGCGCGCTTCGGCCTCTCTCTTCAAGCCTCCGTCGGCATCGCAACCGGTTATGCTCGCGTCGGCCGGCTTGGCTCCGAAGATAGCAAGGACTACACGGCCATCGGCGACGTGGTCAATCTCGCGGCTCGCCTCCAAGGCAAAGCGGGCGCAGGAGAAATCCTGATCAGTGAAGAAAGCTACGCCGCGCATTCTGCCGAGTTTCCTGAGGCTACAACTGAACAGCTCCTGCTAAAGGGATTCAGAGAGCCGGTGACGGCCTATCGGTTACATGGCAAGGAAGACACCCATCCGGCCAACGACATACTTGCAACACCGGTAGGAGAAAGAACCAGCTTGGGAGCGATCATTTTTGGCATTTTAGGGGCCCCCTGCGCGATATCGACCTTGATTGGTCCTTTGGCTGTCGCCTTCGGCGCGAGCGGCCTATTTGGCCTAACGGCCGCGCTCGTTTTCTTAGACCAAAGCGTCATCCGCGTTCCGATTCTTATCCTGACAACCTTGGCCGCTATCGCGAATCTCTATACTCTTTGGCACGCCCGAAAGGTCAGAATGGAAGCCAAGGTGGGTTTCCACCTGGCAATGATGACCACACTGGAAAAACGCCGGACCCTTTTCGTGTTGGCGGCGTCTCTTGCAACCCTTGGAATCGTCGCCTTCGAAATC
>DASXSW010000213.1:0-4753 GCA_036505755.1 Binatia bacterium
CTGCTAATCGATGACGGTGATTTCTTCGATCGGAAATTGCGTGGTGACCTCGGGACCTTTTTCTGTGACCACCATCATTTCTTCAAGGCGCACGCCCCACTGAAGCGGCTTGCCGTGCTGTGTCTCCAACGCGAAACTCATTCCCGGCTGGATAACAACTGGGAAGTCAAGGGAGTAAATCCGCGAGATGACCGGAGTATCATATTGCGCCAGGCCGAGACCGTGCCCCCACAGGTTTGCCGCGGCCTGATCTTCTTCCTTGTAACCCCAAGTCTCCATCGCCGATGGCCAAACCTCGGCGATTTCTTTGGTCGTTGCTCCCGGCGTAACTTTGTCGATGGCGCGATAGAGCCACTCATAAGCGATGTTGTAATAATCCTTTTGCTCCTGTGTCGGTTTTTTCCCAACGCAGTAGGTGCGATACATGCAGCTCTTGTAACCGTTCCAAGTGACCGCCGCCATGTCGATGATCACCAGATCTCCCGGCTGGATGATACGATCTGAAAAATGTCTCCAGTTGGGCCAGCTGTTCGGCCCTGAGGAGACGATGATATCCTCGACATCCTCAATTCCCGGAATGTTATACAGAAAGTTCATGGCGTAGGCGGTAATCTGATGTTCCTGCATACCCGGCCGGATGAACTTGGAGATGGCTGTGTGGCAGGCATCGCAAATTGCGGCGACAATGCGCATCGCTTCCAGCTCATCTTCGTTTTTGATCGCGCGCGCTTCCACCATGGGCGATGCGCCGTCGGTGTAATTTATTTCGGCCTCTTTGAAGGCGTTGATCATATTGAGGTCGATGAAGTCGACGCCTACAAGGGCTTTCTCGACATGATACTTGCGCAGTTCCTCCACGATCGCGTTGGTGAATTTTTTCACTTGCTGTCGGGAAGCGCCGCCTACTGCTCCTTTGATCCACGAGTAGGCGTAGCGCACGTTGTCGCGCGGGATCCAGGGGCAGTGGCGATTGATCTGTATCCCGATGTCTCCTTGTTCGAAAAGGATCGGCTCCGAACCCTCGCAAAGCAAGGCGTAACGTAAACCGGGTTTCAACCGGCACCAGCCCGGCGTGACGGTGCTGGAGATATAGCGGACGTTTTCATCGTACATTGCGAGCAGAGCGCCCAATCCATTGCGCTTCATCGCTTCGCGTGCGCGGTCGAGGCGGTACTTCCGCAGCCGATCCCAGTTGATGCGCTGCTGCCAGTCGGTGCCGACCAAACCGAAACTCGAAGTGCTGCGAGTTACCATACAGCCTCCTTAATTATTAGGAGTGAAGCAATTCAGCTCTCGTTTGCAGATACCGACACTTAAGTCATCTCAGCGATCATTGTCAATGTTCTTCCCTTCTCGTTGCGAGCCGTGCGTGGTACTGTGATGACCCAGAAAATCGCGATATAGCTCGAATGTCATTCCGGGCAAGCTGGCGATGGCTAGCGACCCGGAATCCAGGAATTTCAAAAACACTGGATACCGGCTTCCGCCGGTATGACGGCAAAGAAGGTAGCGAATAATTCAACGAACTTCTCGGTCAGGACACTAGAATCACCGCAGCCAACGAAGCTTTCTTGCAGAGACACGGATAATCAAGCAATGGCCGCAAAAGTCTTCGTCACACAGCCGATCTCGGAGGCAGCGTTGTCTCGACTCCGAGAGGTCGCCGAAGTTGAATTGAATCCTGATTCAACTCACATCATCACGAAGCCCGAACTTATAGCGGCGCTCAAGCGAAACAATTATCTTCTGTGCCTGCTGCATGACCGCGTCGACGCGGCGATTATTAACGCTAGCCCGGATCTCAAGCTGATCGCCTCGATGGCGATCACGCCCGCCGGGGTTGACGTGGCGGGGGCCACCGCGCGGCGCATTCCTGTGACCACAATCCCGCCCTTCGTTACTGAAGCCACCGCGGATCTCCACTGGGCGCTTCTTTTGGCCGTAGCGCGGAGGGTCGTGGAAGGGGATCGCGCTCTCCGCTCCGGGATTTTTCCCGGCAGCCAGTCGATCCATTTTGTCGGCGGCGAAGTCAACCGCAAAACTTTGGGAATCATCGGGCTCGGTGCCATTGGCGAAGCGGTGGCGCGACGCGCCAGGGGATTCGCCATGCGCATCCTTTACACGAAACGTCGCCGACTGGACGAAACCCGCGAAGCCGCGCTTGGAGTTGAATACCGGAGCTTGGATAGTCTTCTGACAGAGTCGGACTTCGTCTCGGTGAATGCCGCGCTTAGCCCTGAGACGATCCATCTCATCGGCGATCGAGAGTTGCGCCTCATGCGCCCCTCGGCATATCTCATAAACACGTCGCGCGGTCCCATCGTGGACGAAAAGTCGCTGGTGCAAGCGCTGGCGGAAAAACGCATTGCGGGCGCCGGGCTTGATGTCTATGAGCATGAGCCGATGGTCGAGCCCGGACTCGTCAACTTGCCCAACGTTGTGTTAACGCCTCATCTCGGCAGCGCGGCGCTGGATACGCGCGAGCGCACCGCGGCTATTCTAGTTGAGAATAGCATCGCGGTCATCGAAGGGCGCAGGCCGCCGAATATTTACAATCCGGAGATCTACAGCTCATAAATTATTTTGGCTTTTGGATTAAAGAATAAAACGGATCAAACATTTGGGATTTGATTCCTGCGTTCTCCTTCCGACAATCCAAAATCCAAAATCTAAAATCGAAAATGGCTGTAGGTTTTCAGGGACGGGCTGAGTGGCTCGTTCGGTACCATTCCAAGATCTCTTCACCCGTCCAGAACAGGACACCCTTCTGTTTTTTTAAATAGGCAAAGGTCTTCTCGAAATATTTGATCCGATGCGGCACTCCGCTGATATACGGATGGACCGCGATGGCCATCACGCGAGCGCTCTTCGCGCCTTCGGCGTATAGCGTTTCGAACTGGTCTTTGGCTCGGCGAAAGAATTCTTCCGCCTCGTGGTGCTGCAGAATCATCATCGGGATGTCGTTCAGCTCTACAGAATACGGGAGCGAAACGAGCGGGCCGTGTGCGGTCTTAATTTCATAGGGTTGATCGTCGTTGACCCAATCGGCGACGTATTGCAACCCGGCCTCGGCCAAGAGATCCAGAGTCTCTTCAGTTTCGGTGAGCCCCGGGCCGAGCCATCCTGACGGTGCCTTACCAGTAAACTGGCGGATCACGTCGACGGATTTCCGGATCGCTTCACGTTGATCTTCCACCTGATGCATGGGTTTCTGGATGTAGCCGTGCCCCATGAACTCCCATCCCGCGTCGCGCGAACCTTCGGCAATTCTCGAATAGGAAATACAAACGGAGGCATTGACCGCCAGGGTAGCTTTGATTTTGTGCTTGTCGAGGACTGATTTTAGACGCCAGAAGCCGACGCGCGTGCCGTATTCGAACCAGGCGAAGTTGGGAACATCGGGAATAACTTGCACTCCTCCCGGCGGCGGCAACACTGTGCGCGGCATCGGTCCTCGGATGTCCCACTCCTCGACGTTGACGATGGTCCACACCACCACCCGAGCGGATTTCGGCAGGCGAAGCGCGGGACGGTCGATGATCGCCGAGTAGGGAATCTGATCGCGCGGGAAAGCCATGGTGAACCTCCTTGTGAGTTCAGTTTGGAGCGTCTCCGATCACCGCGGGTTTGATTCCGCGCAGCTTGCTGGCGTAAGAGCTATTCCCAAACCGCTTAGAGTCATTCCCGAATGCTTCTATCGGTGGTTCGACGGGGCTCACCACAGGCGAAATTCGGACTGGACCATCGATTAAAACATTCGGGGGTGATGCCTTCGGGATAAATTCTCATCGCTATCTTCTAATACCCCTTAGTTTGCTGCGGGGTAGTTCATTTCGGAGTTGGAGTCAAAGCCGAAACTTTTCTGATGCTATGCGACGCATGAGCCAATTGACAAGAGCAAGCGGTGAGTGGTAGCCGAAAAGGAGCCATGGAATTCTGGGTGACGCAGGCATTCAATGGCATCTCATACGGTGCGCTCCTCTTCCTTCTCGCCGGAGGGCTCTCGCTCATTTTCGGGATGATGCGGATCGTCAACATGACGCACGGCTCGTACTACCTGCTAGGAGGTTACGTCGGGCTCACCGTCATCAGGCAGACCGGCTATTTCCCTCTCGCAATTCTTGGTGGGGCCCTGGCCATCGCCATCATCGGTGTGTTCGAGTGGAACGCATTTCTGAAGCGGCTCAGCGGGCAGGAACTGGGCCAGGTGCTCACCACCATGGGGTTTGCGCTGATCTTCCAGGATCTCGCGCTGATCATCTGGGGCGGTGACCCTTACACGATTCCCGCGCCTGCAATGCTCTCCGGAGCTCACCGGATCGGTGAGCTTTATTTTCCGATCTACCGGATCTTCATCATCGTGGTCGCAGCGGTCGTGGCGTTGATCCTCTGGCTGGTGCTCGAGAAGACCCGGGTCGGCGCAATGATGCGGGCGACCGTGGACGATCCCGAGATGGCGCGCGGCGTCGGCATCAACGTGCACTTGATCTCGATGGTCGTGTTTGCGCTCGGCGCTTTCCTGGCGGCGGTGGCGGGAGTCGTTGCCGGGGGATTCGTAGGAGTCTATCCAGGCGCCGACTTTGAAATTCTACCGTACGCTTTTGTTGTCGTCATCGTCGGAGGTATGGGAAGTCTTAAAGGCGCTCTGATTGGCAGCCTCATGGTCGGGCTTCTCGACAACTTCGGCAAAGCGCTTTTTCCTGAACTGTCGTACTTCACGCTGTTCGCCCCGATGGCCGCGATCCTGGCCGTG
>DASXSW010000214.1:0-9164 GCA_036505755.1 Binatia bacterium
GGCGCCGGATTCGAGAGTGGCACCGTGCGTATCGAGCGCAGCGGCGACATAACCGTCCTCACGGGCTCGAGCGCGCATGGCCAAGGGCACGAGACCGTGTGGGCGCAGATCGCTGCCGACATGATGAAAACGGACATGGACCGAGTAACGGTTCTCCACGGCGACACGTTCGTTTCGCAGCAAGGCACCGGCACCTTCGGCAGCCGCAGCGCTGTCGTCGGTGGCGGAGCGTTGGCGGTGGCGGCTCAGAGAGTGATCGAGAAGGCGAAGCGTATTGCCGCCCACCTGGTCGAAGCAGCTCCGGAAGATATCGTTCAAACCGATGGTGGATTCGCCGTCGTGGGCGTCCTCGAGAAAAAAGTGACCTGGCGACAGGTCGCCGCTGCTGCTTATGCCGGCAAAGTTCCGCGTGGTATGGAGCTCGGTTTACAAGAGACCTGCTTCTTCGATCCTCGACGCGAGGCATGGGGTTTCGGCGCGCACGTGTGCATGCTCAGCATTGCCCGCGAAACAGGAAACCCGACTATCGAAAAACTCGTGCTGGTCGACGACTGCGGCGTTATTGTCAATCCGATGATCGTCGAAGGACAAATTCACGGCGGCGTCGCGCAGGGCCTCGGTGAAGCGCTGCGGGAGGAAATGCTCTATGGCGAAGATGGTCAAGTGGTGACCGGCACGCTGATGAATTACGCCGTAATGCGCGCTGGGGACATGCCCGAGTTGACCCTCAGCGAAACGGTAACGCCCAATCCTTTTCATCCGCTCGGCGTCAAGGGCGTCGGCGAAGCCGGCACGAACGGCGCCCCGCCATCCATTGCCAACGCCGTCATGGATGCGCTCGCGCCGCTCGGAATCGATCACATCGATATGCCGTACACCGCACCGAAATTGTGGAAAGCGATTAGAAACGCGGAAAACAATCACTAGGCCAAAATCAATAGACAACAGGAAAAAAGTTTCAGAAAACCTCAAAAGGGCTGCACTTCACCACAGCCCTTTTGTTTTTCTCTCATTCCCTAAAAATAATAGGCCGCCCTGAGCCATCGTACTGACCCGTCGGCATAACACCTTCTGAAACCTCCTCTCGCAAGCCGCAGGGACATGGGTCGTTTCGTCCGAGCTTTTCTGTCGGATTTTCGTTGCCATGAACCGTTCGTTGGCCTCGCTGCACATGAGTTTTTGATGGGAAACCTCTGCGCCGTTTGATCGAGTATTCAAAAGCAACTCGGTTCCTTATGGTAGCGTTTCTTATCCATATAATTACCCTCTTTCTTCAGGAGGGGCGAATGTAGCAAAGGGATGCCTTTGTTATCAAGGAAATGAATTCGCTCTCCGTTTGGTACAGTGCATCGCTCCAGATTCAGCCACATTTGGCATGCTGGGAGTTCTGTGACTTCTCACTCGTCAATCGAGCTACTCTGTCCCTCGACGACTGCATTGTTCCGCGATTGACGTCACAGCCCAGGTGGCATCTCGGTTGCTACATTTGAGTGTGGATTTGGGGGAATTACGGTCAGAGGTGCACCTAACCAATTTGGCTTGACATAAAATGCGTAGATTTGACCGGAATTCACGGATTTATCAAAGCTATATTTGATCAAGAATCGCGCTGGAACTCGGTCGGCCGACAAAATTGATCAGTCTATTCGCACAATCGACGTTTACTTCGGGATTTCGTACCAGATGGTTCGCTGCGGAAACATCTCCACGGCGCCGTTCTCGAAGAGAATCGCTATCGACATCACAATTTTGGGAACGGTATTAAATGAAGAAAATGAAACGCGGGCCCAAGCTGATTAACAATCGCTTTATCGCTTCGCGCGATCAGGACTCAAATGAGGATCTGGCGAAGCAATCGCATTATCAGTCCCTTTTTAACTCGGTGGCGTTTAGTATCGTCGAAACGGATCTGACCGGAAGGATTGTCGATTGCAATCCGGCTCTTGCCCGCATGCTGTTAGCAAATCAGGACGATTTCAGAGCTTGCAAACTCTTGAGTCTGATACCGAACAAATGGCACGAGAAGGAGGAATCAACGCGGGCCGAGGTCATCGACAATGGCGTAACTGATGAATACGAAATTGAGCTCCGCAAAAGCGATGGGACAGTCTTTCCTGTGGCCGTCAAAAAATGGCTGCAAACCGACGAGCGAGGAGAAGCACAGGGCATCTGGATGTTGGTCCGTGATATCACCGATAAGAAGAAAAATGACGATGTTGTCTATCAGCGCGCCATTCTGCTTTTGGAAAACCAAATTCGCTATCAATCGCTCCTAGCCACAGTCCCCATCGGAATTTTGACGATCGATAAAGCCGGACGGATAGACTCGGTCAATCCGGCAGTCGAAGAATTGCTGGACTACACATCATCTGAAATCGTCGCTAAACAGCTTGACGAGTTCGTGACGAGTCCCAGTGGACAGCCGCTGCCGATCACGGCCCGGGAGGCTCATACCGCCGTCGCCAAGTGCCGCAACAATAAAATCTTACCTGTGCAGATCACGTTCAGCGAGCTGCACACTAAAGGTCAGATTTTGTACACCGGCTTTCTGCGGGATATCACGGTGGACGTGCGCATACGCGAAACGCTGCAGCGCGCGCACGATGAATTGGAAGCCCGTGTGCGCGAAGAAAGCGCCGAGATAGCGCGCTTGAGCGATGCTTTGCAGGCCGAAATCAGCGAGCGTACCTGGGCTCAAGAGCAATTTCGCGTTGCGGTGGAATCAGCGCCGAACGGCATGCTGATTGTGGATCAAGATGGAAACGTCACGCTCGTGAATGCCCACATCGAGCAACTATTTGGCTACAATCGCGACGAATTGATGGGCCGGCCGGTTGAAATATTGCTACCCGAACGTTTTCGTAGCGAACATCCCGGACAGCAAGAGAGCCTGTTCATGAGTTCGAATGAAAGATGGATCGGGCGCGGCCGAGAACTGTATGGCCTGCGCAAAGATGGTACCGAATTTCCACTGGAGATCGGCTTGAATCCGATTCACACCCCTAAGGGGAGAGGAGTTTTGGTCGCTGTTGTCGACGTCACCGAGCGTAAGCGAGTCGAATCGGAGCTCAAACGTACCGCGTTTCACGACGGCTTGACCGGCCTGCCCAATCGTACGTTGTTCCTCGACAACCTGCTAAGGCTCAATGCCTCAGCGAAGCGACATGGACATCACCCCTTCGCCCTGCTTTTCTTGGATTTGGATCGCTTCAAAGTGATCAACGACACGCTCGGCCACATGGTGGGCGATAAATTATTGATCGAGATGGCTCATCGGCTCGTCGAATGCACGCGCGAGGAGGACACGGTAGCGCGCCTGGGGGGCGATGAATTCGCCATTCTGCTCGAACAGATTCGCGGTCCTGAGGACGCGGTTCGCGTGGCCGAGCGGACCTTGGAGCGATTGGCGGACCCGTTGATGTTGGATGATAACGAAGTCTCGGTCGGCGCCAGCATCGGTATCGCGCTAAGTCTCACCGGCGAGAAGATGCCCGAAGACTTACTGCGAGACGCGGACATGGCCATGTATCAGGCCAAGACTCGTCGGTCGGGTTATCAGATCTTTGATGCCAAAATGCACGCTCGTGCCCTGGAACGAATGCGTTTGGAAATGGATATGAAACGCGCCATCGAACGAAAACAAATCCATCTTCATTACCAGCCGATCGTGTCGTTGGAGAGCGGCAAGCTGGCAGGATTTGAGGCCCTAGCTCGCTGGCAGCACAATGGACGAGGCGCGGTTTCGCCGACTGACTTCATACCCCTTGCCGAAGAAACCGGCCTTGTCGGCCCGCTGAGCAGCTGGGTGTTTCGAGAGGCTTGTCGCCAGATGCGCAATTGGCAAGAGCATTTTCCGATGGAGGAAAACTGTTACATCAGCGTTAACGTATCGAGCAAACAGGTATCTCACGGCGGACTGATTGATGAGCTCGACAAAGTGCTTCATGAAACCGGGCTGGAGCCTCAACATCTCCGGCTTGAAATCACCGAGAGCGCACTCGTCGAAAACACTCGGGGCGTAGCTCATACGCTATCCCAATTGCGGAAACGGAGAATTAAGCTCTGCCTGGATGACTTCGGAAAGGGTTTTTCTTCGCTCAACTATCTTCATCGATTTCCCATCGACGTGCTAAAAATCGACCGCTCGTTTGTCCGGCGATTGGGCGCCGGTTTCCCGATGGAACACGGCAAACGGCGTCCCTATGAAATCATTCGTACGATCTTGGCACTGGCGCAAATCCTCGATCTCCAGGTTGTCGCGGAAGGGATAGAAGTCATCAAACAGTTAAACGTACTCAAGGAACTCGGGTGTCAATATGGACAGGGCTTTCTTTTCGCGCCGGCGCTCGAGGCCACGCAAGCCGTCCGCTTTTTCGATTCTGCAGTATCGCTGCTAGAGTTCAATGCCTAAAACGGCCGACTCACTACTGGGCCAGCGCTGTCAGGAGTTGTTGACGACTCCTCGTTATGCTGTCGAACCTGCGCATGGAGTCGATTCGATCCTGAGGCCGTAGTCCTTCGCCGCCGCGCCAGCCGAGATTAAACCTCGCCGCACATCGCGCTCGATCAGTTGACGTGCGCGTTCAGACGGCGGTCCATAACCGCCACCGCCGCCAGTCTCGACGATGATCGAGTCTCCTGGGCTTAGTGGATACCCTTTGCTCTTATAGATGATCTCTGTCTCGCCGGTTTTTTTGACGACGGTGATCCGGCCCGGCTGTCCCTCCTTACTACCATGCACACCCCAGGGCGGATACTTCATCCGATCGAACATCGCCTGCAAATCACAAGGCCCCAGAATTTGATAGCGCTTGCGAAAACCCAAGCCGCCGCGAAATTTACCCGCGCCCGCGGAATCCTCGCGCAGGCTGAGCTCGCTGCGCGATCAACTCGCCGTCCGCGCCGACCAATCCGACGGCAAAGTCTTTGTATTCGTAAATATAAGGGCTAAAAGCCGTGCGCGAGATATTGGCGTCGATCTGATCCGTGATAGAAACGAGCCGCGGCGAATCACTTCGAGGGTGATGGGATCGACGACATGTTGTTGTGGAATTGTTTGTGACTGTGAATTCATGATCTTTGAATTTCGGCACTGCCCTCCGGACGGGCAATCACGCAGGATTGCCGCTACATTTCATTTTGCCGAACATTGAATCCTAATCTCCCGCAGCGTACCAATCTCGAAACGGTCGCGCGGCCAAACGACCGTTGTCGATCCATATTCTTCGATGACCGCCGGACCTGCGGCGCTGAAGCCAGCTTCCAACGCATCTCGGCGAAAAATCTGCGCGTCGACCCAGCCGCCGGCGTTGCCGATATAAATTCGCCGCGTTTGCGCCGGCGCTGCTTTTGCCGCCACACGCGGCAGGCGGGCAATCTCAGGCTGCTTCAAGCGCGCGAAAGCGCACAGATGCAAGGCCTGAAATTCAGCGGGTGCCTTGGCATCCGCATGACCATAGCGTCGCTTGTAATCGCGTTCGAAAGCGACGCGGATCTGCTCCTTGTCCTTCAGACCCGAGACCGGAACCTTGATATTGTGCCGCTGGCCGCGATAGCGCATTTCCGCGTGGCGCTCGAAAAAAACATCGCTGGTGGCGAATTCGGCAGCGAGCGAAACAGCGGCTTCCTTTTCCATCCCAGCGAATATTTCCGCCATGGCCGGCACCGACTTATCGTCGAGCATCCCGACGAAAGTTTTCGAATTATCGATCCGCGCGTCAGCCAAAAGCATGCCGATCGCCGAGAAATTGCCCGGCTCAGGTGGAACGACCACGGTTGGAATCGACAGTTCATGCGCCAGTGCGCAAGCATGGAGTGGTCCGCCGCCACCATAGCTGAAAAGGATAAAGTCGCGCGGATCGAGCCCATGCTCGACGGAAATTTTTCGAATCGCGCTGGCCATGATCACCGTGACGATCGAGATGATCCCGTCGGCCATTTTGATCATGCCATTTTCGCCACCGTATCCCAGCGGCATCGCAATCCGTTCCTCGATGACACGCCGGGCCGTGTTCACGTCGAGTTTCATCTCGCCGCCGAGAAAATTTCCTGCGTTCAGGCGCCCGAGCACCAAATTCGCGTCAGTGACCGTCGGCTCCATGCCGCCCCGACCGTAGCTCACCGGACCGGGCGTCGAACCGGCGCTCTGGGGACCGACGTGAACCCGCTTTTGCGAATCAATCCAGGCGATCGAACCACCGCCCGAGCCTACCTCGACGATGTCGATGACCGCGGATTTGATCGGAAATCCTTTTACGTAACCGTTGGCATAGTAGACCGAATTCACCGAGAAGCGACCGTTCTCGACCAAAGCGCTTTTTGCCGTCGTGCCGCCCATGTCGAAGGCGACCAGATTTTTAAAACCGAGCGCATCGGCGTAGGCACTGGCCCCGATACAACCGCCGATGGGACCTGACTCGACTAAACCGATCGGTTGCCGGCAGGTGCGCTCGGCGGACAACAAACCGCCGTTGGAGCCCATCATAAACAACGAGCCCGCGAAGCCTTGCTGCTCGAGATCGCTATCGAGTTGGCGAATATAGGTGCTCACCTGTGGCCCAACGTAAGCATTGGCTGCGACCGTCGAACAGCGCTCGTACTCGTACCACTCACGCGTCAGATCAGTGCTGAAGGTGACGTAAACGCCGGGCAAAAAGTTTTTTAGCTTTTCCGCGGCAACTTCTTCGTGCGCCGGATTGATATAGGAATTCATGAAAAAAATCGCCACCGATTCGACCTCGGTTTTCCTGATCTCAACGGCGAGCTTCTCGAGCGCCGCCATGTCGAGCGGCGTCACAATCTCGCCCTTGCTGCCCATACGCTCGGGAACTTCGAGCCGGAGCTCGCGGGGTATCAATGGCTCGTCGCGTTGATAGTGAAGATCGAACGGATCGGGCCGATTGCCGCGGGCGATTTCAAGAATGTCGCGAAAGCCCTGGCTGGTCACCAACGCCGTTTTGGCGCCGGTGCGTTGAATCAGGGAGTTGATCACCAGCGTAGTGCCATGATTGACCAGCGACGCCTCGGCGGGTTTGATCTTGGCTTTGGAAAAGCATTCGAGAATACCCTCCACCAAGTTGTCATAGGTGGTAGGACTCTTCGCGTAGATGACTTTCTGTGTCGCGTGATCGAAAGCGACTAAATCGGTAAAAGTGCCGCCAATATCGACGGCAATGGCGTAGCTCATGCAAACTCCCGTTTAAAAGTTCAAGGGTTCAAGAGTTCAATGGATCCATTCGGGATTTTGTTTTTCTGACCTTGAACTTTTGAACGCTTGAACCTTGAACGCTAGAATCGGCGCGCCTTGCCGTTGTCGTCGACAATGACGCCATAGTTATCGCAGGCACTTTCACGCGAGACAAAGCCGCGAATAACGTCGCGCTGAACTAGTTCCAACGGGCGTTCGCGCGGGTCTCCGTAACCGCCGCCGCCACCGGTCGACATGCGCACACGATCGCCAGCTTGCAATGGCCGGTTTTCAGTCTTGTAAAGCAGCTCGGGGTCCTTGGCGCCGTTCTTGTAGATCAGCACCTGCCCGGACTTTGCTTCCTTGCCACCGCGCACACCCCAGGGGGGACAGCCGATGCGGTCGAAGTTCGCCCACAGTTCGCATGGCGCAAGCAGGACATATTGTTTATCGAATCCCAGACCACCGCGCCATTTACCAGCCCCGCCCGAATCTTGTCGCAAGCGGAACTCTTCGACGAGAAAGGGATACATCGACTCCTGCAGCTCGATCGGAATCAAACGTGTGTCGCCATGGGCCATGGTGCGGAAGGGTCCAGCGCCATCGTGTGTGGCGCAAGCACCCCAACCGCCATGACCGCTATCGTTTGCTTTAAACACCGCGCCGGTATCCATGCGTTTGCCGGCAAAACTTAACGACGAAAAAGTGCCGAAATGGGCGCCGGTCACGCGCTCCGGCAGCGCCGGCTCCAGCGCCTTGATGATGCAGTCCATGACCGTCGGAAACGGAATGCTGTACAGCCCCATCGCGGCGGTCGGCTCGGCGCTCAACAACTTACCTTCGGGAAGAATCATCTTGAGCGGCCGAAATGTGCCCTCGTTGGCCGGCTCTTCCGTCGCGATCAGGTACTTAAACGCGACTCGGGCGCAGGTGCGCCCGCCGCCGAAGTAGCCCGAGTTGATGCAACCTTTGACCTGATCTGACATCCCGGAAAAATCGATGGTCATCTCGTCGCCGGCGATGACGATTTTCACTTTGATCGGAATCTTTTCATCGCGCACGCCGTCATTATCGAGAAAGGCTTCGTGCTGATAGATGCCGTCCGGGATCGCGTGAATTTTTTGCCGCGTAGCCGCCGCACACTGGTCGAGAATGACATCGAGGGCGCCGAGAAAGTAATCGATCCCGTATTTATCGGCCATCGCTTGCGTCAGATCGCGGCCCAAGAGACAACCGCCTAGCTGGGCCTCGATGTCACCGAGCAATTCCAAGGGAAAGCGCGTATTGTTCTCGATGATGCGGTAAACTTCTTCGATGGGTTCACCCTGCGACCAGAGCTTGATCGAACGCAGCTGCAACCCTTCCATGAAAATATCTGTGGATGAGTAAGATACCGAGCCGATAGCCGAGCCGCCGATGTCGATCCAGTGACAATTGACGGCGAAAAATCCGATCAGCTCATTGCCCTTGTAGCCGGCAAAGACCGGCGTGTACATGACCGTGTTGTTGAGATGTTGCCCTTGCACGGCGGCATGATTGCAGACGATCACGTCGCCTTTGTGCAAATGCTCGCGACCGTACACCTCCAAACCGTCCTTCACCGCCATGCCGACGGAGTCGGCGACAAACACCGGCATGCCGCCGGTAGACTGGGCGAGCAGTTCGCCGTCGGCGCCGACGAAGCCGACGGCGTAATCCTTATATTCGTAAATATACGGGCTGAATGCCGTGCGCGTCATGTTGGCGTCGATCTGATCGCAGATCGAAATGATGCCGTGGCGGATCACTTCCAGCGTGATCGGATCGATTTCCGTTCGCTTCGGCGGGTGCTCTGCTGACATAGATTTCATCTTAGCGTTTTTCTGTTTGTGAAAACTTTGCGCGATAGTTTCAAGGAACAGATGGGTTGTCAAGCAACCGTAAATTGGCGTAATTACTGTTACCGGCCCGGACGGCGGTCGGCCCAATCGAGGAGAAT
>DASXSW010000215.1:0-5321 GCA_036505755.1 Binatia bacterium
CGAGGTGAGAACTCCAGGTACGATTCATTCTTGTCATAGGCTCTCTCGTGGCTATTTTATTGCCCACAAAATGCCATTGCCCGCGGCAAGTTCTCGGATGATATCGCGGTTAAATATATGGTCGCCAATCAGCCCGATGTCCAAGACTGCGGCGCCCTTGCGTAACTCATCGCCATAGAGTTCCGCTGCAACTTTTTTGACGAGCAGGGCAACAGGTATTGGACCGGCTTTTTCAAGCGTGGACGACAGCCGCTGTTCGATCGGCGTCGCTGGCAATCGGCGCGGGGAATCGATCAACCGTACCATCGCAGCGTCCGCTTCGGTTTTAAAAGCGCCGCCGGATTTTGTCCGGCTCATTGAGGCCGGCAAAAGCTTTCGCATTTTCGATCCCGAACGTTCCAGCCCAGTCATGTTTCAACCCTCAAAATAATTTTCCTAATCGTCAGACTGCGTGAAAACTCCGTTCATGGTTCCCTCCGACTTCCCTCAGGACAAGCCGGCTCGCCACGAACGGAATCGCTTCATTTGAAATTAAGCGCTTAGCCGGCCGCCCTGCGCGCGTCGAAGGGCTCCGACAGAGTTTTCACACAGTCTGGCGTCTCTCTTGAACCAGCCGGCCGATTATCGACTAACTCGATAGATTCGATAGATAAGCAAAATGATCAGTTTTGTCAAGAACCTGGATAAAAAAATGCCAAGGCTATTTGCTGACGGTTTTGGCCGCGAACTTAGGCTTTTGAGAACTGTCCAGGAAGGATTCAATCGTGATTCCCGACAGTAGTTCGTAGGTCTGTTCACGAACGTCGATGAACACCCTCTTCAGACGACAAGTCTTCTCGTCTGGACAATCGTCGCATGTTTCGTAAAATTTTTGCGACACGCAGGGCACCAGCGCGATCGCGCCGTCGAACAAGCGATAGATTTCCGCCAAGGTAATCTGACGCGGATCCCGAACCAGACGATAGCCGCCCTTCGTGCCTTGCTTGCTGCGCACGTATCCAGCGCGTTTGAGATCGAGAAGAATCTGTTCAAGAAACTTTTTCGGAATATTCTCGGCGCGGGCGATTTCGTCCGTCAGCAGCTGTCCGCCGCCAAAATCTCCGCCCAACCGGATCAGCGCCTTAAGGGCGTACTTACATTTCTTTGACATCATAGGATCAATGTCTTTCGCGGCTTGCGCAAATTTTCTGACAGCCGTTTTTTATGGATGCACTATTCGACGAATACTTTCTAACCACGAAGCGCACGAAGGTCACGAAGGGTATCTCCGAGGGCACGGCACGCCGTGCCCCTACTTTGCGTCTCCTGCGGCTATGTCTTCTTTCCTTCGTGCTCTTCGTGACCTTCGTGGTGAAGGCTTGTTCTCATTGGTTGCGGTGCTGCCGCGCTGGATTCCTTGCGGCTAAATCCTTTAGTTAGTGCAGATAGCCGCTGCCGCCGCCTTCGGCTTCGGCCAAGGCGAGATTGTGGCGCACGGCCTCGAGATGCGGATGGATTTCCAGCGCGCGGCGAAAGCAAATGGCCGCTTCACGAAACTCGTTCAATGACAGGTGACACAGCCCTTGGCCAGATGAGGCGGCGAAGTGATTTGGATTACGCGCCAAGGTCTCTCGGCAATCTCCAACAGAACCGCGAAAATTTCGCCGCAGGTAACGCACCGTTGCTCGCTTGTTCCAACCTTCGGCGAAGTCCGGCTTAATCTGAATGACGCGGCTGAATAGCTCCTCCGCTTCTGCCAACTTAGCTTGCTGCATCGCATCCACTCCCGCGCGAAAGATCCGGTCTGCTTCGGAATCCCCCGAGGAGCACCAAGTTCGCCACAGAATGGCCTCCGCCGTCGCGGCAAGCTCGAGATCTTCGCCTTTCAGTGCTTCGAGCGCTTCTTTCTCCGATGTTGGATACATTTCTGAATTAAACCCGTTCCACGTTCAAAGTTCAAAGTTCAAGGTCGGATCTCAAGAAACGTGCGATTCGGGCGACCGCCGGTCGCCCCTACCTGTGTCTATCGTGAATCTCTACTTCCGAGCTCTTTGACGCTTGCACCTTGAACATTGAATCTTGGACTTTGAACAAAATCCTATTCGTGTTGCGCCATCCATCCCGCCGTCTTAACAGTTACGGCGTCTAAGACTTCGTCATCCGACTTGCGCGCGCTCTTGAGCATGTGAAACGAATGATCGCCGCCTTCGATGACGAATAATTCGGCTTTGTCGCCGAGCTGGCGGCACAGTGGTTTGAGCAGTTTCAAATCCGCCAGCGCATCACGCGAACCTTGAAGAAAAAGCATCGGCACGTCGATGTTGCTGAGATGCTTACCGCGCTCCGCGCCGGGCATGCCTGCGGCGTGCAGTGGAAAACCAAAGTAGATCAAACCACGCACGCCATCCAGGGGCGCTTTGGCCGCCGCGAGCGACGTCATACGCCCGCCCATCGACTTGCCGCCGGCGAACAGCACCAGATCGCCGGTATGTTTTTTCGCCGCCGCAACCGCGGCGCGTACTGTATCCGTGAGCATAGCCTCAGAGTCGGGTCGCTTGACGCGCTTTTCCATATAGGGAAACTGATAACGCAATGTTGCCAGACCGAGCTCGGCGAGCTTTTTCGCTACGGCATCCATGAATTTGTGACGCATCCCGGCACCCGCTCCATGGGCCAGAATAAGACAAGCGCGAGCGTCGTTCGGCCTTATCATCAAGCCGGAAACTGCGCCGGCCTTTTCGCTTACGACAAAGTGAATCTCTTTTGCTGCTGCATCGTTCATACCGAACTTTTCCGTTACCTTTTTAGTACGTCGGATTGTTTACGTTGCTCATTCCAGCCCGCATACGAGATACCAAAGCGCCATGAGAAGCACAACGGCCCAAGCGGCGCTCGCTCAACCCACCTATACGACAGAAACGATATTGCCTGATCAAATCCGTGCGAACAAGAATTTGCCGTGATGCCATCGCCCCCAAAGAGTAAGCCCAAATTCAAACACGATCCGGAGTAGAGCAGCGGCGGCAACAGAGCCGGAATCAGTCCGAATAATTGCAACGAACCATCGCCCCAATTGCGCAGGCCATCGGATGCCGCCCACGGCTGGTCGAAAGCAAAAAGAAAAACATTCACCGCCGCAATCACCAACACCGACGGAATCACCGGCCATGGGCTACCAAAAATTTTGTCGTATTGATCGTACAGAAAGGCAGCGCACGGTGGTGACACGGCTATCAACGATTGCTGCCGGTATAGAGCGCATGTAAGTCGTGCAGCGCGCATTTGAAACTGCTAGGATATTAGAGTCTGAGATTCTCCATGTCTGATCCCGATCTCATTCGTCTGCGCTCCATCCTCGCCGAGCTCGCGCCCCAAGGTCGAACTGCGCTCTTGCCGGCTTTGCACGCTGCGCAGCAATTACGCGGTTGGATTCCGGAACCCGTTGCGGCAGAAGTGAGCCTCGCTTTGGGCGTGCCGCTCGCGGATGTGCATGGCGTCATCGATTTCTATGCGATGTTCTCTCGCGAGCCGATGGGTCGAACCATCGTGCGCGTGTGCAGCGCGCCCGTTTGCGCGCTTGCCGGCGCCGACGCCGTCGCGCAGGCGCTCGACCGGCATTTGACAATCACGCCGGACGAAGCGAACGAGGACGGTGAGTTTATCGCCGAGCATGCGCCGTGCCTGGGGTTGTGCGATCACGCGCCGGCGCTGCTTGTCGGCGACGCCGCTGCTGGACATGCCGCACCGGAGCAAGCAGCTGCGATCTGTGCTCGACGTACGCAACTCCCGATGAGCTTTGTCAGCGGCGATATACGAATCCTTACGGCCAATTGTGGTCGAGGTCGCCCAATGTCGCTTGGCGAGTACCAGAGTAGGGGCGGTTACGCCGGATTGAAAAAGGCTTTGGCGATGACACCTGAAGCTGTGATCAAGGAAGTGAAGGCTTCGGGCTTAGTCGGACGCGGCGGCGCGGCGTTCCCGACCGGTATCAAGTGGGAGGGCGCGGCACAAGCGCCCGGACAACCCAAGTATATCGTCTGCAACGCGGACGAATCCGAGCCCGGGACATTCAAAGACCGGATTTTGATGGAACAAGATCCGCACCGAACGATCGAAGGAATGATCATCGCCGCGCACGCGGTGGGCGCGTGCAAAGGATATCTCTACGTTCGCGGCGAGTTTCCTTACGCGTTCAAGGTCATGGGCGAGGCGGTGAAAGAGGCGCGGCATGCCGGCATCATCGGAAAAAATATTCTCGGCTCTGAATTGGCTTTCGACATTGAAATGCGCCTCGGCGCCGGCGCCTATATTTGCGGCGAAGAAACCGCGCTGCTGGAATCCATCGAGGGAAAGCGCGGCTTCCCCCGTATTAAGCCGCCGTTTCCGACAACGAACGGTCTATTCGGCAAACCCACCGTGATCAACAACGTGGAGACATTCTGCAATGTGCCCCTCATTATAGAAGGAGGCGCCGTCGCATATCGGAAAATGGGGACCGAGCGTTCGCCCGGTCCAAAGCTTTTTTGTGTTTCGGGCCAGGTCGAGAAGCCAGGACTTTATGAAGTCCCGTTCGGCATTACGTTGCGTCACCTAGTATTTGATCTCGCTGGTGGATTGAAACCGGAACGCAGGCTGCAGGCGGTGCTCATGGGCGGCGCGGCGGGAGCCTTTGCCACTGAAAAAGATCTGGACGTCACTTTGTCGTTTGAGCAATTAAGCGCCGCAGGCCTGCCGCTGGGCTCGGGTGCAGTCATGGTTTTCGACGAGAGCGCGGACATGCGCGACGTGCTGAAGCGGTTGGCGCACTTCTTTGCCGACGAAAGCTGCGGCAAGTGCTACCCCTGCCAGCTTGGCACAGTGCACCAGCATGCAATTCTCGACCGCGTCGCGTCAGGTCGTCCGATTCCCGGTGATCGGGAACGCTTGACGGACGTGGGTTCGACGATGATCGACGCTTCGCTCTGCGGCCTCGGCCAGACGGCCGCCACCGCGGTGTTGAGCGCGATGAAGCTATGGCCGGAGATTTTTGATAAAAAGTAAATAGCGTGTTCGTGTCCGTGGTCGTGTTTGCAGACGATCACGTCACACGATCACGAGCACGATTTCCAGCGAGGAAAGTTTATGGCTGATGTGACACTTACCGTCGACGGCGACTCCGTCGTGGTGCCCCCTGGCACCACGATTCTCAAGGCCGCGGAGCAACTCGGACGGCAGATTCCGACGATTTGCTACCATGACCACTGCACGGCGAACGGTCTCTGCCGCGTCTGCGTGGTCGAGGTCAATGGCGTGAAGCCGCTCGTGCCGTCGTGCCTGACTCCCGTGCGCGAAGGCATACAGGT
>DASXSW010000216.1:0-5351 GCA_036505755.1 Binatia bacterium
GCGGCTTGATGAAACGTTTCCAGGAGTGTTGCCAGTTTTCCTCTTTGATGATTTTCCATTCTAGACGCGGTTTACCTCTGAAAGAAGAAACTCGAGCGATCCCGCCCAGAAAATGCCGGATTTCCGTTCGTAACGAGGCATCAGCACGGGAATGAACAAAAAACGCATCCACACCGTTCTTCTTGAGGACCACTCCGGGAGAGCCGCGCTCGATCAAAAAGTTCGACAGCGCGTCAATGTTTGCGGCGCCGGTGCGAACGGAAAGCTGTAACCACGAAGCAGGCACAATTTTTTATGCCACAGCAATAGTGGCGTATCAAATGCCGATGGGTTTTTTGGGCCCAACGCATAACCAGCCTTCTTGTCAAAGTTGCTGCTTCCAGATATTGAAAATGTTTGGATCGAAAGGAGCCGCCTATGAAATTAGCTGCGATCAAACCCAATGATCTTGCGATTGTGAAAAATGACAGGCTGATTCCTGTCGGTGAAACGCTGAGCCGAGACGGCGCCTTGCCCAAGGAACCGACGATGGTGGACCTCATCGCCGCCTATGATGCCATCAAGCGTCAACTGGAAAACATCGCTTCCAGAGATACGGGCACCGCGCGCGACGCGAAATTACTCAAGCCACCGGTGGAAAATCCTTCCAAGATCTGGGCGGCGGCCGGCAACTACAAGCGCGGCAGCGCAGGACTGGGCGACGCCCGGGGCAGAGGGAGCGCCGGCAAAACCTCGCCGGATGAGCTCCTCGAAAATATTTTCTTGAAGCCCCCTTCCGCGATTGCCGGACCGGAGGACAAAATATTGATTCCGAAAAACGCCGATTCGATCTTCCCTGAGTTAGAGCTCTGTGTCGTCATCGGCAAAAAAGCACGCCACCTTAGGAAAGAAAAGGCCTTTGACGCTATTTTCGGATACACGATCATGCTCGACGTGACTGCGCGTGGCTATGGCTTGAGCAAAAACCTCTCGGATACGCGGAATGTGCGCAAAGGTTTTGAAACCTTCGCGCCGATCGGGCCCTGGATCACCACCAAGGATGAAATATCCGACCCGCACAATCTTTGGATGAAACTTTGGATCAACGGCGAACTCAAACAATCGGCAAAGACCGACGCGATGATCAATGACATCGCCACCCAGGTAAGTTTTTTATCACAGGTGACAACCTTGTATCCGGGCGATTTAATTACGACCGGAAATCCCGATTCGCCCGAGTTTCAAGAAAAGCTCAAGCCGGGTGACGCCTTGAAAGCCGAGATTGAAGGCATCGGAGCTATGAATCTCGGCGTCGCCAAAGAGAACTAGTGTGGTGTCTCAGAAGTTGATTTAAAACTCCAAACCATGGCGCCCGTTCAAGCCACACTCAAATCCCCCTCTCCCCCTTTGGCAAAGGGGGAAGTTTCGCTCGAAGACTCCAACCCCTCTTTGGAAAAGCGGAAGAGGAGATTTTTAGGTGGAATGAGGAAAGGGAATTACAGTTCCCTAGGTTGCCACTGAGTCAATTATGATACGCATCGCGCCCTTTCGTGGGATATTTTACAATCAAAAAAAGGTTCGCGACCTGAGCAAAGTCATCGCGCCGCCTTACGATGTCATTTCCAAAGAGGAGCAAGAAAAGCTCTACAAAAAATCGCCGCATAATTTTATCCGTTTAGACCTGAGCCAGGAGCCCGACTCGTATCCTGCTGTGGCGCAGCTTCTTAACGAATGGCTCGCCACAGGAATTTTCGAGCGGGATGAAACACCGGCCATCCACTTTCTATCCCATCGCTTCAAGCTCAAAAGCGGCGAACAGAAAAACCGCCAAGGTTTCTTAGCTCTCGCCGAGCTGCAGGATTTTTCCACCGGCGAAATACAACCCCACGAAAAAACCCTCGACGCCCCGAAAGAGGATCGCCTGAAGCTTATGCTCGCCTGTCACGCGCAGTTGAGTCCGATTTTTGCGTTGTATTCCCAACCGAGGCAAACGATCAATCGCATGCTCGCCGTCGAAGTGGAAGGCGTCGAGCCATTCATCGAGATCGAACAGGACAATGGCGAAGAGTGTCGGCTCTGGCGCATCGCCGATGCTGAATTGATCCGGAAAGTTCAATCCGAAATCAAAGACCAACGGCTGCTCATTGCCGACGGCCATCACCGTTATGAAGCAACGCTCAGTTATCGCGATCAGATGCGCAATCAGCGAGGCCAGTGGAACGGCCGCGAAGCTTTCAATTACATCATGGTTTATTTCGCCAACATCAACGACGAAAACGTCGTCATTATGCCAACGCATCGCCTCGTGCGCGGATACTCCCACAAACCGTTTCTCGAGCTGGAAGAAGCGCTGCAAACCTATTTTTACGTCGAACAGCACCCCAAGACGCCCGAAGGAAAAATTTCATTTCTCAAAGCGCTGAAGACGGCCGCCAAGAAGCACCGCGTTATCGGCGCCAGCTTCAAGCGCGACCCGCGCTACTTAATCTTGCGGCTTAAGAACAAGCGCATCATGCAGCGTCTGGCGAAGGATCTAAGCGCGCCATTGAGAGAGCTCGATGTGAGCACGCTGCACCTACTGATTCTCGAGCATATCCTTGGCATGACGCCCGACGAGCAGGTGAAAAGCGAAAATATCCGCTATTCACAGGATGAAGAAGCCGCGCTCCAAGCTCTGGAAAAGGAAGATTACCAAGCGGCATTTATCTTGAACGCGACAAAAGCAGAAGAGATTCAGACGATTGTCGCCAGTGGCGAGAAACTGCCGCAAAAGTCGACCTATTTCTATCCTAAGCTGCCATCCGGCTTGGTCGTCAATAAACTCGATCCAGACGAAGAGGTCCAGGATACCGCGGGCGCGTAATTCGACATCATAGCGTCGCTCCTAAGGCATTGACATCGCCACGCTTACCATTTAAGAATCCAGCCGATTACGGAGGCCATATGCCAAAAGTTACGTCCTTAGGTCACATCGGTTTCTATGTTCGCGACATCGAGCGATCGGTTGCCTTCTACCGGGATATTTTCGGTCTGCAAGTCAGCGATCGAAGCCCTAGAGGCGCCGTATTTATGACCGCCCAGGACAGGTTGGCGGAACACCACGAGCTGTTGCTGGCGCCTGGCCGCAACGACGATGGCAACGTCAACGTGCTACAGCAAATTTCCTTTCACTGCGCCAGTCTCAAAGATGTCAAAGACTTTTACCGAGTCTTTGTTGAAAACAATGTGCCGATCAACCGCGTGGTCAGCCACGGCAACACCGTGAGCATTTACGCCCAAGATCCCGATGGAAACTCCGTCGAAGTCTACTGGGCCACGGGCATCGATGTCCCACAGCCATTCGGCAAACCGATGGATCTCAGTAAAAGTGAGGCAGAGATCATGGGACAGCTGGAGAATATCATTTCAGAATGGCGAGCGGCCGAGGCGGCCAGAACGTAAAAAGTCCACGCCATCGCTCAACCTTATCATTGCACTAGCATCGCCGTATAGGCGATTGCCAGTGCCTCAAGGTCTGTACATTCCCGCACGCTTTTAGCGGTGGTTCGATCGGGCTCACCACAGCCGAAAGTCCGATGGTACACCCCCGATTAAAACATTCGGGGTGACGAAAAAAACCTCGATAACCCGATTCGACTGCTACTGCTTCGTTGAGCGTTTAGATATTTCGCGAGCGGCCTTCTCGGCGCGAGTTTCAATTTTCCCGCTCGACATCAGCGCAAAACAACTTGACGAGAGGATAGCCTTCGCCGTATGTCTTTGCTTGCGGTGGCGAAAAAAATTCATTCCATAGCATTCATTGCGATCATTTTGCTCGCCCCGTTGCTTTTCTGTTCCATTCTCACGGCGGCCACGCCTCAAAAAAAAGTCCGCCTGGCATACAGCGCCTTCGCCTATGCCAACCCGCCGTTCTGGATTGCTCATGACCTGAAATTGTTCGACAAATACGGTCTCGACACTGAATTGGTTTACGTGTCTGGCGCCAGACCGATTCAAGCGATGCTCGGAGGTTCGATCGATGTCTCCCAAGTCGGCGGCGCGGCCACGGTCGCTGCCGCCGCTCAAGGCGCAGACGTGGCGATTCTCGGCACGATCTTCACGCGGCTTAACTTCGCCGTGCATGCAAGTCCGCAGATCAAGCAAGTCGGCGATCTCAAGGGAAAGACCCTTGCCACCGGCACGATCGGTGGAAACACCTATTTCGCCGCGCTTCTATTTCTGAGCAAATTCGGCTGGGTGCCGAACAAGGACGTCACTCTGTTCGCCTCCGGAGGATCCCCCGAAGTATTGAGCGCGCTCGTCCAGGGAAGGTTTCCAGCGGGCGTGCTCACCGCTCCGACGACCCATATGGCAGCGCGCATGGGATTTCGAGAAATCTTCGATCTCGCCACCATGGACTTTCCGTTTCCTACTCTTTCGGTGGTCAGCACGCGCAAGTACAGCGACGCAAATCCCGAAGTCATTCTCAATGTGCTGCGCGCGACCTGCGAGGCAATTTACATCTACAGAACGCGCCCCGAACAAGCGTTGCCGGTGATCGCCAAATACATGCGCGTCGCGAAGGACGATCCGGCTCTTGTCCAGGCTCAGGAGACATTCGCAAAGCATTTGAACTTATCACTGACGCCGTCTCCGGAAGGCATCAAATTCATTCTCGACTTCCTCGCCGAACAGCGTCCCGCTCTCAGAGGAAGAAACCCCGCTGATTTCATTGAACTAAAATTTCTCAAAAAACTCGAAGAAGACGGCTTCTTCAAGCGGTTCGCAACCAAGCAGTAAGGGCGTATCATATTGACATCGTATCGCCGAATATCCTGCGCGAGGTAAAATGATGAGAGTCGACATCCATAGCCACACCGCACCGGCCAAATACCTCGAAGCGATCCGGCGCGATCCGAAAAGCATGGGCAGCCGCATTGAGAAAAACGATCAAGGGCACGAAGCGATTGTCCAGGAGAACGGCCGGTCGACGCGTGTGCGTACAAACCTGATCGATCCGGAGTTGCGGCTCCGCGAGATGGCCGCCGAGCGAGTCGACGTCATCGTCGAATCGCTCTTACCGCCGCTTTTGCCGTTGTGGGCGCCGATCGCGATCGGCGTGCGTGTGTGCCAAGTCGTCAACGATGCCATCGCCGAAGACGCGGCGCGCTATCCCGGACGTATCGTCGGCATGGGAATCGTGCCTATGCAAGACGTCGGCGAAGCGATCCGGGAACTAGACCGGCTGGTCAAACAACATCACATGCCATCCGTGCTGATCCCCGCGAGCCACGCCGGAAGAATTTTGGATGAGCCGGAGTTCTTTTCCTTCTTCGAGCGCGCCCAGGAATACGGCGTGCTGATTTTCATTCATCCGCACGAGGTCGCCGCCG
>DASXSW010000217.1:0-8131 GCA_036505755.1 Binatia bacterium
TTACCGTGAATCTCCAGCGGTAGATTCGGCGCAACGGTGTTAATGAGGATAAAGTTGCCTTGCTTGAGCGCCGGCGGGATCACACGATCGAAAATAACCACATCGAATTGATCGCGTGACTGCGCCAAATCCTCTCCCCAGCGCGGCTGCGCGGTCACCTGCACATTTGCGAAGAATCGCAACAGGTTACTCAGATAGGGATTTCCCGGACCGATATAAAGTATCCGCACTGGGGGCGCATCGTTGACGGCTAAATAAGCTTGATTGTCGGTGGCAAAGTCGTCCGCGATTTCCAATCTGGCAATCAGCGCCCCGCTCAAGCTGCCATCGTAGGGATAGATCAGCACCCGCCGGTCATCGGCGCCGATTTCGATTTCTTCGCGAATCAAAGTTCGTTCACCCAACGAGAGCACCAATGGGATGCGCATCGCCCTGTTCGTGTAGTTTCTCACGTGCACCATGATTTCCACCGACGACGGATGCTCGGGATGGCGCCGCACTTCGAAGCCGACGATGCCGACATTGTCGTTGCCGCCGTCAACTTTGATGAATCGGAAATGCGTCGTCGCTTTGGCGTACTCTTCGGCGCCCGCGAAAGCGCCGTCGCTAATCACCACGACGCGATCCGGACTGCTGCGCTTGAGAAACGCATGGGCAAAGAGAATCGCTTCTTTCACGCGTCCGGGCGCGTCCGTGGCTTCTAAGTTTCTTCCGAGTTCGCGCAGCCTGCGTTTATCGGCGGTAAAGGGCGCCAACAGTCGCGGCTGCGCGCCGCCGCCGATGACCATCATTTTTTGCTCTGATGTTAGCTCATTCACCAACGACAGAAATTCCCTGCGCGCGGCGTCGAATCGAGAGCCGCTTTTGCCTTTGGCTTTCATGCTGGCGCTAAGGTCGACGACCACGACGATATCGCCCGAGAGCGCACCAAAGTGACGCAATGATGGATCGGCCAGGGCCACGATCAAAGCCGTTGCCGCGAGCAGTTGGAGGATCAGGAGAAGATTCTTGCGTAGAAGCCAGCCCAGGCGAGTACCCAACGGCCGTTCTCTAAGTACGCGCTCCCATAGAAACAGCGCCGTCGTGCCGATCTTCAACCCTCTGGGTTTAAGACTGTGGAGAAACAGAATGAGCGGGAGCGCCCCAGCCAGGAGCATGAGCGCGGTTGGCAGTCGCCAGAGCATAACTCACGCCACACTGCTCGCCTGACGCAACGTCCGCAAGACAAAATCGTCGAATGAGACCTGCGTCGACGTGCGCAGATAATCAATCTGCCGGTTAGCGCACACCGTTTCTATTTCCTTGAAGTATCCCGTCAATTCCGCCTGAAACTGTCGCACCAAATCCTCGTCGAGAAAGAATTTCCGCTCGCGTCCGCCTTCGACGTCGACTAATGCGACATCGCCCCAGGGCTTGGGGTGAAGCTCTTGTTCATCGACGATGTGAATGACCAACAGCTGGTAGCGTTTCGCCGAAAGCTCTTCCAAGGCCGCGCGCCAGCCGGCAGGATCGAACAGGTCGCTGACAATGACCACGAAGCCGGGATGAGGAAAGAGATTCGTGAAAGCGTGAATCGCCGCCCGCAGGTTGGTCTCGTGAGCACAGGAAAGTTTGGTGAGAAAGCTGAACAGGCTGAGAATCTGTTTCCTACCCCGTCCGAGGGTCAACGGCGCGTGCAGACGCTCCGAAAACGACGCGCCACCGACCCGATCGAGATTTTTCAAGCCGATATAGCCGAGCGCTGCGGCGACTTTTTTGGCATAGTCGATCTTCGCCGGTGTTCCCTCGGCCATCGACCGGCTCGCGTCGACCAAGAGATAAATGTTCATTTCCTCCTCGGCGGTGAATACTTTCAACAGCAGCCGCTCGAGGCGTCGGTAAATATTCCAGTCGACGTAGCGCAGGTCGTCGCCGTGTTGATAGCGCCGGTAGTCGGAAAATTCCAAACTGAAACCCTTGCGCGAAGCCGTATGCTCGCCTTTGGCTCCTGCCCAACTCAGTCGCTTGGCGATCAGATGGAGCCGTTCGAGCTTGCGGAGAAACTCAGTGTCGAAGAAGGTTTCGGGTGCCAAGGATTGAGTGTCGAGTGTCGCGTGCTGATTGTCGCGTGTCGACAAGACAACTTCTTCTCTCTTCCCGTCACTATTTTTGTTGGCCCGAGCGAAACTACGGATCTTTCCCTTGGCACGACGAAGAATACTTGAGACGACTTCAGCGATACGTGTGGAGCTTTTTCCGAAACTCGACACTCGGGACTCGACACTCATAATTTTCTACGCGACCTCCGGCACCTGCGTGACGATTTCATGCAAGATCTTTTCCGCATTAATGCCCTCGGCGTCTGCTTCCAAATTGAGGATCAACCGATGGCGCAAGCTCGGCAGTAATGATGTGCGAATGTCTTCGAAGGACACATTCGGCCTGCCGGCCAAAAGCGCGCGCGCCTTCGCCGCCAGGATCATGCTCTGCAGCCCGCGCGGGCTCGAACCATAGAGGACAAATCTTTGCGCCAATCCGCCGGAGCCGTTGCCCTGCTTCTGCTGCGGGTGCGTGCTCATCACCAAACGCACCACGTAGTCCTTCACCACCTCGGCAAGGGGGACTTCCCTGACCCACTGGCGCATTTGCAGGATACCCGGGGCGTCCAGGACTTCGCGCGGCGCGGCAGGCGGCGCGGCCGTGGTTAGATCGGCGATGCGCGCCAACTCTTCACGGCTCGGAAACTGCAGTAGCAGCTTGAAAAAGAAGCGGTCCACCTGCGCCTCGGGCAGCGGATAGGTTCCTTCCATCTCGATCGGATTCTGTGTGGCCAGCACCATGAAAGGATTTTCCAAGCGATGAACCTTGCCGCCAACGGTGACGCTCTGTTCCTGCATCGCTTCCAATAGCGCCGACTGCGTCTTTGGCGTGGCGCGGTTGATCTCATCGGCCAACACGATATGCGCAAACACCGGCCCACGCTGAAATTCGAAGACTTTGCGTCCCGCCGGGTCGTCGGTGAGCATATTGGTGCCGGTAATATCCGCCGGCATGAGGTCGGGCGTGAACTGAATGCGCGAAAAGCTGAGATTCAGAATTTCGCCGAGGCTGCGCACCATCAGAGTTTTACCCAGGCCTGGCACGCCTTCGAGCAGGCAATGTCCTCCGCACACCAGCGCGATGAACACCTGGTCGATTAACTCTTGGTGACCGACGATCACGCGCGCCATCTCAGCGCGCAACTCGTCGAATGTGCGTCGGGCGATGCCGATGCGCTGTTCAATTTCCTCGACAGATTCCATGATGCCCCCGATGACTGGAGTCATGGAGTATTGGAGTGATGGAATGATGAGTTAATCCCCCCAAAACTCCAATACTCAACACTCCATCACTCCAACCCGCCTTGGCTCATTTTTTCGTTTCAGTCGTTCCCAGCGACATAAAATAATTCTTAATCGTTTCCTTCAAGCCTTCCGGCACACGCTCGGAATTCAGTTCCTGCTCCGCCTGGCGACGGTAAGAAGCAACCACGTCGGCTTGCGAAAGTCCGCTCTTGCCAGGCGTCGGTTTGCCTTTGAACACGATTCCGCTGCTTTCGCCCTCGCCCAGCAAGCCTTTGACTTGGGTCGAAGCGCCGGCGCGATGTTCCGGCAGTGAGCGGTATCCTTCGTCTTGTTTTCCCGGCTCCTTGCCGGGCCGGTTGCTTTGGTTCTTATCCTTTACGCCGTCGGCAGGTGATTCTTCCTCGCCTTTTTCTTCGCTGCGCACTTGGTTCTGACCCTTATCACCCTGGGCTTGTTTCATCATCTGCTCGAGAAATTGCTGGGCATCCAAAAGCGCTCGTCGATCCAACTCGCCGGTGACCTGTTTATCCATCTTATCGAGAAATGACTTGAGCTCATTCTGCGTGAGCCCTTGACCGGCGCGCGGCTCGCGCGCCAGTTGGCGCTGGAGTTGTGGCAGCGTCGCCAGTCGTTCCATCCACTGCGGCGCCAAATCTTGTACCTGTTTGCTGGCGTCGGGAAGCTGTGTGAAATCTCGCGCCGCTTCCAATTCCGCCTTCAGATCTTTGAGACTTTGCTGGCTTTCGGCGGCCGAAAAGGAATCTTTGTCCGCCCCTGACTTTGTCACGACCTCGAACTTTTTGGCGACGCCGCCGGCTTCCTTTTTGACTTGCTCTTCGGCAGCTTTCGCGTCGACGCCTTTCTGCGCGACTTTTTCCAGCTCCTGACCCATTCTCAGGCTCTCGCGCAAGCCTTCGTTCTTGGCTTTTTCCTGGAGCTCGCGGGAAAACTCGCGGAGTTTGTGCGCCAGTGTCTGCGGCGGTGAAGTCCTGTCCTTGTCAAAAAACTGCCGGTCGACACCGAGCCAAAGCAGCATAAACCAGAGTCCCAGAAGTGGCAGCGCCAGATAGGCCGGCCAACCCCAGCGCCGCGGAAATAGTCTTCTCGGCTCGACTGAGCGTAATCTCTCCTCAGCTTGTTTCAGCACCAACAACGCGGCGCCACCGGCTTCCGCGCGGGTCGATATTTCCCAGGCGGTGATGGCGCGTTCGTCAAGCCGGAGCGTTTTATCTAACCGAACTAGTGTCCGCGTTGCGTCTTGGCGCTGCCAGCGCCGTTGATAAAACGCCACTGGCGCGAGCCCGACAAATAGCGCCGTCGGCACCAGCCACCGCAGCGCGCCGTTGGCTAGATAGACATGCAGCGGCACGAGCAGGATTGCCAGCGTCCACGAAATGCAAAAGACCGCGGCGAAAATTTGCTCGTGACGCTTGCGCCGCTCCCAGCCGATCAGCTCGGCGAATTTGCTTTTGAGTATTTCTATCTCAGTGCTCAAAATAGCGGCTCCCGTTTAAGCGCCCAGCGGTGCAAGGCGTAACCGGCGCCGCCGAGCAATAAATGATAAACTACGTGAACGTAGAGCCCCGGCCATCGGGCGCCGAACAGGACGAGCGGCGGCACCTCTTGCCGGCCCAAAAAGGCCAGCACAAAAGCCACTGGATTTAGCGGCAAATAGAACAACGCGGAAAGAATCACCAGGCAAATAAAAAAGCTCCGAATAAAAACTTGCCGGCTTTCAATCCGGCGCTCCCAGAGCGCCAATGAGGCCAGTCCCCAGACGCCATAGCTCAAAGCGTAAAACGGCAAAAGCAAAAACGTCACGGCGATACTCGATAACGGTGTCCGGGCGATTGCCCCGGCCCAGACCAGGAACGGCGCGCAAAGAAGCACGGAGAAACCAATATGCACCACAAGAAAATAAAGTTGCGCCCGGCTGATCGCGGCGAGCGGCTGGCCTTGGTCGCGACGCCAATGCTTGAGCGGACGAAAGCGCCAGGGGGCGAATTCTTGATTGGCCACCCGCAAAGCAAAATAGACCACCAGCAGCAAAGCGGTCACCGACGACACCTTAAAAAGACTTGCCGAACCGCTCCACGTCTGGGCGTCCAAGGATGGCACGTACAATGACAGGAACTCCACCGGGGCGAGAATAATCAAGAGGTAGAAGTAGACGGCGAACCCATGGCCTTCGCCGAAGTACACTTCGATGCTCTCGTGCCAGACCGGATTGTTTCTCATTCGTCTTCCCCGCTAGTCAAAGGAATGATCGCGCGGAAAATCGCGTAGCCTTGCGCTTGAATGCGCGAATCCTCCACCCGCACGCGCGGCTCCGGGTCTTTTACCCAGCCGAAGAATACCGCCGCGCCGCCGGCCCATCTGGCGTCGGCGTCGCGCGGAAAAAATGACGAGTGAAACAAAATATCGCGGGTCTTGTCCGGAAACGTCACTTCGCGAAAGTTCAACGTGTCGGCACGCTGAACCGCTGACTCGTTTTGCCCGTTGGCGCCGGTGAGCGGAAAAATCTTGCGCCAACTGGCGCCGCGCGGAATCGCTCCTAGATCGAATCGTTTTCCCGGCACCAAGAGCCAACAGTTGGTGAGGTCTTTGGCGCTTTGGTTATCGACTTGCAGCGCCAGTTTGTCGCCCTGGGCCTCTAACTCGGCGCGCATCGGGAATCGGTCGACATGGCGCATGCGGAAGAGCCGGTAGTCCCATTCTCGTAGCGGCAGCCGGTAATGGCTCGTGCCGCCGCCGTCCTGGATGACCACGGCTTCGTCCATTGTTTCTTGCGTCCGGCTAGAGACCGGTGTGAGATCGATCCAACCGCGCTCCATCTGCAGGTCATAGTTGCGCAGCTGCGTCGAAAACAGCGCCAGATTCGCCTGCGCCTCAACGAAGCCGTCGCCGCTGCTCTCGAGCACGGTTGATGACAGAAGCACGCCGTCGGGAATATTGCCGCCGTGGCTAAAATGGACGTAGCCGAGCGCCGTACCGGCCGTAACGAACATCACGAACCCGATCAACAAAATTCGCGGCGCCAGCCGTTTGCGTTGCCATAGCCATGCGAGTACGCCGATGCCAAGGAGATAGCCAGCCATGGCGATCAATAGTGAGCCGGAAGGCACGTAGGTCGATAGAAACGACGGGCTGACAATCAATTGGGCAAATACTGAATCGTTCCACTCGGTGCGAAGCGCAGGCTCGTCGGTGCCGATCGGTGCAATAAGAGTTTGCAAAAATCGCGGCAAGCCACTCCACTGTGACAACGGCGGCCGGCCGACGTCGAGGGCCAGATAGAGGATGCGGCCACGCCCCCGGCTCGTTTCCACGAGTACCGGGATCCCGTCACTTTCAGCCAACGCCTTGCCGTGCACGACGCGCGACGTCTGTGCCCAAACGCCGGCGAGATTTACCGACCGTTCATCCTTGTCGCCATGCGGCACGAATGAGATGCGCTTGGCGCCGGTCACGCGCACGGGTAGAAAACGACTGATGGCCGCCTCCTGGTACAGCGCATAATTGAGACTGCCAATAATCACCATCCTGCCCCCAGCCGTGAGCCAGGTATCCAGCGCAAGCAGCTGAGAGCGCGACAGATCGCGCAGGGACTGGTCGTAGAGAATCAGATGGGACACGCCGAGCAGTGCTCGGGGATCCGCAGACAATTCGCCCGGCGAAAGCGACACCAATCGGCTTTGCGCCGAAGCGGCTAACGAGATCGGCGGCAGCCCGCTGCTTTCACTCATTAGCAACAACACCGGCGCCGGGGAGAAATAGCGGCGCAAATCGAGCTCCCGCGAAGTCCTACCCTCAGCGCTGGAAAATGTGATGGTCAGTGGACGGCTGATGAAATCTGGATCGACAGTCAGTTGAACGATTTTGCGCGCTTGTGCGGCGAGAAAAACCTCGCGCCGATAATTGACCCGATAGGGAGTTCCACCCTTGGTTGCGCCGCCTTTCCATACTCGGACCTCGAGAGTCCCTTCGACTGGGCGACCCGTGTTATTGAGCGCAATCTCCAAGGGAAACGGTCGTCCAAGTTGAAATACACCATGAAAACCGACCTCGGGATCAATGACAATCTCTGCGCGGACAAAGGACGGGGCAAGAATAGCGATGACAATGGCAAAGAAGAGCATGAGCGCGGAGAATATCCGCACCCATCGGTTGCATTCTGGTTTAGAAAAATTAGGGAAGGGCCGCTGCCGATTGAATCGCCGTGGCGGGAGATAAACTCGCGCAGCCTTTGCGACTGAAAGGGCCATGGTTCCTGTCCATAAAGGCCCGCCCCACTGGCAGCGATCTAATCGACGTATTCAACGCTGAGAATATCAAAAGTACGGACGCCGGTGGGGGTGTGGACCTGAACTTCGTCTCCCTCGCTTTTACCGATCAAGGCGCGGGCGATAGGAGAGCTTAGGGAAATCTTGCCGTTCTTCGGTTCCGCCTCATGATCGCCGACGATTTGGTATACCACCTTGTCGCCCGTCGCACCATCCGCCAAAGAGACCGTCGCGCCGAAGACGACCTTGTCTCCGGAAAGTTTGGATACGTCGATGACCTGCGCCCGCGCGACCTTGTCCTCGATCTCACGGATCTGCAGGTCGAGCAGCGATTGGCGCTCCTTCGCGGCATGGAATTCGGCATTTTCCGAGAGGTCGCCGTGGCCGCGCGCTTCTTCAATTTCACGAATGTTCTTCGGACGCTCGACGGTTTTTAGGCGTTTCAACTCTTCCACCAGAAATTGGTAGCCTTTGCTGGTCATCGGCACGCTTGCGTCTGCCATATTCTCAGCTCCTAGTAAATAA
>DASXSW010000218.1:0-3901 GCA_036505755.1 Binatia bacterium
CCCGCTATTGGATGCGACCGTAAATCTCACCGGCGCTCCATCGTTGAGTTTCCCTCTGTGAAAAGATAAGTTCACCTCATGAATTTTCCGCACTTGCAATCCTCGCTCGATCGGCTTTTATCCATTGCGTCAGTAGAAACCGCGCCCATTTTGGACCGAGCCCTATCCGGTCATGATCTCAGCATCGATCAGGCCCAGCTTCTTTTCGATGCCGAAGGCTCCGATCTTCTCGCGATGATCGCGGCCGCCGACCACCTGCGCGCCCGGACGGTCGGCGATGTCGTAACTTACGTCATCAATCGCAACATCAATTTTACCAACGTCTGTGTCAAAGCTTGCGGCTTCTGCGCGTTTAGCCGTGGTCATCTGGCCGAAGAAGGTTATTTTTTACCGCACGAGGAGATCATCCGGCGGGCGCAAGAGGCACACGAACTGGGAGCGACCGAAGTCTGCGTGCAAGCTGGTCTGGCGCCGGGCATGGATGGTTGGCAATATGTCAAACTCTGCCGCGCACTAAAGGAAGCTCTGCCCAACCTGCATATTCACGGTTTTTCGCCCGAGGAAGTGCTCTACGGTTCAACGCTCACGGGTGTGAGCGTGCGCGATTACCTCGGCGCCCTCAAAGGCGCCGGAGTTGGCAGCCTTCCCGGCACTTCGGCAGAAATTTTGGTGGACGAAATCCGCCACCAAATCTCGCCGGGTCGAATCGGCACCGCGCAGTGGATCGAGCTGATCCAAACCGCCCATGAATTAGGAATTCCCACCACCTCGACGATCATGTACGGCCACGTAGAGAGCTCGCGCCACAAAGCGATCCATTTAGATATTCTTCGCGAGATTCAAAAACGCACCGGTGGAATCACCGAGTTCGTGCCGCTCAGTTTTGTTTATGACGAAGCGCCGATGTTTCACCGCAAACCGCCCGCCGGTTTGCGCCAAGGCGCCAGCGGCGCGGAAGTGATGAAGATGTACGCCGTTTCCCGCCTCATGTTGAATAACTATATTCCCAATCTGCAGGTCTCCTGGGTGAAGGAAGGACCGAAGCTATCTCAGCTCGCTCTGCTCGCCGGCGCCAACGATTTCGGCGGCACGTTGATCAACGAGAGCATCTCCACGGCGGCAGGCGCAAGTTACGGTCAGCTGATGAAACCATCGCAATTTCGCGGGTTGATTCGCGAGATGGGCCGGATACCGGCCGAGCGCTCGACGACCTATCAAAAGATCCGTGTGTTCGAGAGCGAAGATCACCATCGCGACTTGCTCGACGAAGTGAGTGATCCAGCACAGCGTTTCGGTTCCTACCAAAATCTTATCCATCTAAGAGAATACCGTTTTCGAGACTTTTATCGGGAACAAAAAAACCAGTAAATCTCGCTCCGCGCTTTGTCCGTAGCCGTTTTCCCACCCATGATCGGCAACCCAGTCCAGTTCGAAGCGATCGGCAATCGCCTGGGTTTTCATATTGTAGAACAGACCCCACAAAAACTTCGTCTGCTTTGGCACGGCGCCCGCTTTCCGGCGTTCCTTTGTCTCGGTATCGCGCTTTTGTTGCTCCTCGTGTCGGTGCCGATCGTCCAAGCGCTCCGCTTCCGCGGATTTGTCGGTCCAGCGGGCTCCCTTTGGTATTTTCCTCTGATGAATCTCGTTCTGTTCGGCATTGCGATATTTCTCGTCACCCAACGTCGGGTCATCGAGATCGACAGCCGCTCTCGGCAAATCACCCTACTTCGTCGAAGCTTCTATCGTACGACAAAATTGCACGCGACCCAGGAGGAGATCAGCAAGATTAAACTCGGTATCGATCACGTCTACAGCGGCTTCGCCGTCGGTGGTTCCACGGCCGCGGAAAAATTTCCAATCCCCGCATTGCGAATCGTCTTGATAAACGAAGAATCGGTATTACTCGATCGTGGAAGTCTTCGGAAACTCGCCGAGCTTGGCAAACTGGTGAGCGAGCGAATGGCCAAGCCATTCGAGATCGACCCGCAATTGCAGGCGCGATCGGGATTGGGTCCGCTCAACGAAGGCGAGAGCCGATAAATCAGGAAATAGGATTGCGCGCGATGATTTGGTGTAACTGGGCGACGGCTTTCTTGACTCCATCTTGAGCCAGCTGGTCAGCGCTTAGCCAGCGCACCCCTCGCTGGCCGATGTCGCCCAGAGCAAAAATATTTTCGCTAAGAGATTTTTGTGTTTCATCGAAGCGCGCCGACCAGATCACGTCGCCGCGCCGCACATCGACCAACTCGAGAACGAACGCCACCGAGGCAGGACTTTTGGCGCCCCATTCGTCGCCGACGCGCTCGCGGTAACGCTGCACCCGACCGATCATCACCGCGTCGGCGTAAACCATCTCGCCGAGGCGTTTGAGTCGCGCCGCCTCACTGGTTGATCCAATCGACTGACTGACTTCGCGCGCTTCGCTTTCCGAAACGACTTGCCAATTAGGCAAGGCAGCCATCGCGGAATAGATAAATCTCGCCAGATGCTCCGGCGCGTCCCGCTCGCTCGACTTCTGATCCGGAACGGGAGCGAAAGGAATTTTGGCTTCTGGCGCTCCGCTCATCGCACTCGGCGGCAAGACCGCGATGCGGCGAATACGCCGCGTTTCCAAGTCTGTCGAGTGTCTGCTCTGAATATTGCCGGATCCGAAACTGCAGCCGAACAGAACGAGTAAAAGGAGCGAGCTAATCTTAGGCATGTGAAGTGATGCGAAAATAGCAGAAGCACAGCGCCCGCTCAAGGCAAAAGGATAGTGGGTGATCAATCGCCAGTGGCCCCTTATCAGCCCAAACTGATAAGTGCGGAGTGATTACTGACTACTTTTGTCTGCGGCCGTCACCCTGATGCCCAACTCGCGCAGCTGGCGTGGTTCGACGCTCGACGGCGCGTCCGTCAGCATGCACACGGCGCGCTGGCTTTTCGGAAACGCAATCACGTCACGCAATGATTTGGCCCCGCTCAACAGCATTGCCATCCGGTCGATGCCGAAGGCGATGCCGCCGTGGGGCGGGGCGCCGTAGCTCAACGCCTCCAGAAAAAACCCGAACTTTGCCTCGGCCTCTTCGGCACCAATGCCCATGAGGGCGAGGATTTTTTTCTGCAGTTCCACTTGATGAATGCGGATGCTGCCACCACCGATCTCGATGCCGTTCAGCGCCAGATCGTAAGCCTTGGAACGAACCTCGGAAGGATCGCCGTCGAGCAGGGGCAAATCTTCTTCTAACGGTGCTGTGAACGGGTGGTGCAAAGCCACGTAGCGTTTCTCGGCCGGGTCAAATTCCATCAGCGGGAAATCGACAACCCAAACGAGCGCGTATTCTTTCTCGGGGATCAAATTTAATTTTTCACCCAGGTAAAGGCGCAGATTGCCGAGCGCGTCGTGAACGATCTTAGCCCTGTCGGCCGAAAACAAAATGATGTCGCCGACTTGGGCTTCGGCGATCTTTTCAACCTCCTTTTGTTCTGCCTCCGAGAGAAATTTTGCGATCGGCGACTGCCAGCCTTCATCCGCAATCTTGGTCCAGGCGATGCCCTTGGCGCCGAAGGTGGCGACGAAAGGCGTCATGTCATCCAAATCTTTACGCGACAGCTCTCCGCCTTTGGCGATGCGGATGCCTTTGACCACGCCGCCTTTTTCGATCGCCGTGGAAAAAACTTTTGCCTTGCAATTGCGTAACGCCTCGGTGAAATCCCGGATCTCCAAACCGAAGCGCATGTCCGGCTTATCCGAGCCAAAGCGGTTGAGCGCTTCCTGATACGTCAGCTTGATAAAGGGCCAGTTGAGCTCGATGCCCATAAGTTCTTTGAACAACAAGCAAATCATTCCCTCGACTACCTGCATCACATCGCCTGGTTGGACGAACGACATCTCCATATCGAGTTGGGTAAACTCGGGCTG
>DASXSW010000219.1:0-6753 GCA_036505755.1 Binatia bacterium
CTGCCCTCTTGAAAACTCGAGCCGTCAACGCTGCGGCCACGTGTTTCCGATACGCGCTCGACGCATGAATATCGCCGGGCGGGTCGAGGAAGTCTCTAACAAGCGCCGGTGCATCAGGGATCGCATTAGGTTCTTGACCGATCAAGGCGCCCTCAACTTTGCGCGCCCGCACAGCGGTCGGCGCCGGCTTCAACGTTAACCTCTTTGCGGGTCAGAAGCCGCAGGACTCGGTCCGGAGTGAGAGGGATTTCGTTCACCCGCGGCGCGAACGAAACGAGCGCGTCGGCCAAAGCGTTGGCAATCGCCGCCGGTGGCGCGATGGCACCGCCCTCACCGAGTCCTTTGACGCCCAAAGGATTGAGCGGTGAAGGTGACTCCAAGTGCACCGTCTTTATGTTCGGCACCTCCATCGCGCCGGGCAAAAGGTAGTTGACGAAACTACCGCTAAGCAATTGTCCGTTTTGATCGTAAGCGATCTCTTCATAAAGCGCCGCGCCGATCCCCTGAGCGACACCGCCGTGGATTTGCCCATCGACCATCAGCGGATTGATCAGTTTGCCCGCGTCATGCGCGACGACATAGTCGAGTAGTTTGATTATCCCTGTGTCGATCTCTACCTCGATGACAGCAAGATGGGCTGCATTGGCCCACGTGACTGTCGGCGGCACAAAATAAAAAGTCGCTTCAAGACCCGGTTCTAAACCCTCGGGCAGCTTCGAGGCCCATCCCGGTACCGCCGCGCGGGCCAATTCGCTGAAAGAGAGAGCTCGTTGCGGCAATCCCCGGATAAAAACTTTTCCTTCACCCAGCTCTAAATCATCCGGGTTGGCTTCGAGAAGGTGCGCGGCGAGCCGCAGCACCTTTTCCTTCAGGCGTGCCGAGGCCCCGTAAATGGCGGAGCCGACATTGACTGTGCTGCGGCTGCCAAAGGTACCGCAGCCAAATGCAATCGATGCAGTATCGCCTTCGACGAGGCTAACTTTATCCAGGGTCACCCCCCAGAGGTCAGCCGCGATCTGCGCGAAGACGGTTTCGTGACCTTGACCGTGCCCGGTCGCGCCGGTGGCAATGATGAGCTGGCCGGATGGATCAATGCGCACTTGTGCGCCCTCGAAAGAACCGACGCCCGTCCCTTCGACGTAACATCCGATGCCGATGCCGACATAGCGCCCTTGTTCTCGCAGCTCCTGTTGCCGCTTTCGAAGCTCATCGTAACCTGCGGTCTCCAGCGCCTGCGTCAGGGTCTCAGGATAATTCCCGCTGTCGTAGCAAATAGGCTCGCCGTCGCGGTACAAGATTCCCGCGTGATAGGGCATTTCCTCCGGCTGAACGAAATTGCGCCGCCGCACCTCAGCGGGATCGAGTCCCAAGCGCGCCGCAATGATATCGATCGAGCGCTCCATGACAAACACGGCTTCAGGTCGTCCGGCGCCCCGATAAGGCGCGTTGGGCACCTTGTTGGTCGAAACGCACGTGCCGGTCACTGAGAAGTTAGGAATTTTGTATGGGCCCTGAAGATGGGCGGCCGTGTTGTACGCGTCGGTGAGGCCCATCGGATTGTAGGCGCCGTTGTCCAACAGGAACCGATCGCGAAATGCCAAGATGCGGCCTTCTCGATCAAACGCACACTCGACGTCGTGGAGTTGGTCGCGGCCGTGCGCGGTGCTGATGAAGTGTTCGGTGCGATCCTCGATCCATTTCACCGGGCGGCCTAACTGAAGCGCCAAAAAAGGGACAAGGATTTCCTCCGGGTAGACGAATACCTTGGGGCCGAATCCACCGCCGATATCCGGCGCGATCACGCGGACCGTTTCTTCGGGAAGAGTCAGCTGTGCCGCAATTTGCCGCCGAACCAGATGCGGCATCTGCGTCGAGGACCAGACGGTGAGAATGTTTGTTTTGGGCTCGACCCAGGCAACGACGCCGCGGCCTTCGAGAGACGCGGCGCAATAGCGGTGGTGGCGGAATCGCTCGCGCAACGTATGGGGCGCAGCGCCCAGCGCCCCATCGACGTTGCCCTTTTCGATGCCGAAGCTGAATACAACATTATTGTTCGATCCCTCGTGGACCAGCGTCGCACGCGGTTGAAGAGCCTCTTCGGGATCGACGATAATCGGCAACTCTTCATAATCGACCAGAACCGCATCGACAGCGTCTTCCGCGTTGGCACGGTCCTCCGCCACGACAATCGCCACCGGCTCACCGACATAGTGAACTTTTCCCTGTGCCAAAGCCGTCGGGCGAGCACCCTGCAGCACGGGTTTCACCCCTTCCAGCCAACGAGCCGGGTGGATCTCGAAGCTTTCCGGAAACGCTGATATTCGGCCTTCGATCTCCCGCCCGGTCCATACTCCAACGACCCCGTCGAGGCGAAGAGCCTCCTTGACGTCGACGCCGCGGATGCGGGCGTGCGCATGCATGCTCCGCAAGAGCGCGGCATGAAGCATGTTCGGCAGGCGAACATCGCTGACGTACATGCCGCTTCCAGTAATGAAGCGACTCGATTTATCTGGTTTGACGCTGCGGCCGATGAATCCGGTTGAAGTCGAAGCCATTCGGGCTTACCTGCTCGCGGCGACTATTGCCCGCGGACTACCGCGTGGCCCTTTGCACGGAGGCAGAAGTATAATCGACCGAGCCGCCCAAAAGCGCCTGCATCCCCACCGCGCCGCGGATAAGGATCATTTCGACGTCGAGTCCCTCTTCACGGTAGAACCCCTTGAGCTGGGCAACTTTGAAGGGCAGCTCGGAAACGGAAATCCCCGTCGTAGAAAATCTAACTTTCTTGAGTTGCGCCGAAAGCGGAGACACGATCAGCAAAAAGAAAATAACAAGAAAACCAACATATTTAATTCGCACATCGACCCCATTGAATCCTGAGCTGTCGAATATGCTTCTTGCCTAAGAATGACCTTCAGGCGTGACGCTCTTGCCTAATTTCTTATCAATGTTTTTTGTAACGTTCAGTTGGCTTGCAAGATCTCCCGGACCTTATGCGAGATTTCTTCGCGCGGAAATTTGAAGCGTTCTTTGTCGACGTCGGTGAAATAATCCGTGATTGCCCGATCGTAGCTGGGTCGCGCGCGAATCCGCTCGAGCCAGTGGGCGACATGGGGCCGGTTCGACCAAAGTCCATCCATCGCTACCATCTCGGCGCGATTGACGTACGAAGTCGCCGCCAGGTCCGCCAACGTGTAACTCTCGCCGACGAGATAAGACGATCGGCTGAGCGCCGCTTCCATCTCGCCGATGTATTTGTCGTAATTCTTGACCGCCGGCGCGACATGCGGCGCGGCGATTCCCTGTGTGACTGAAAGCCGTTGCCGTTCGCGATAAGCCGGATCGGGTATGCTCTTGAAGCGGGCCTCCAGTTCCTCGGGTGTTCTTTTGAGGAGCCCTTGGCGAAAGGCAATCGCGAAGGTGACGGTCGAACATGCTGCGTGCAGGTAATCGTCGATCTTTTTCATCCACAGCCGCACTTGCGCCCGTTGAAACGGATCAGACGGCATGAGCGGCGGGTCGGGAAATGATTCATCGAGATATTCGATGATCAATGTCGATTCGATAAGTACCCGGCCGGCATGCACCAAGGTCGGCACGACGCCGTTGGGATTGAGTTGCAAATATTCGGGACGGTGTTGGTCGCCGCGATGAAGATCGAGAATCTCGCCGTCCCACTCGAGTCTTTTCTCGTGCAGTGCGAGTCTTGCCTTGATCGCGCACACCGAGGTCGTGCCGTGATATAGGTAAAGCATTCCCGTCTTTGTCAATTTCGTTTCATAGCCTCCTTAACGTAACCTGATTTTTCCAGCCGTTCGATGAATGAACTGTCGACTATCTCGGCGGCTTTGAGCTTGGCCATGCGCGGATTGGTCCTCAATAATGCATCGATCATGTTCTGCACTCCCGCCAGCGGCACGTTCGGCACCTTGGTTTTTGCATGGATCTCCAAAGTCGCGTCGTACATGACCTGAATGCTTTGCGGCGTGGTGAGCTTCAAGCGCCGCGCGAGCACACTCTTGACCGCTTTCTCATTGGCTGGATTAGGCAGAAAAGCAAAGCCGTCGATGGTGCCCTTGAGAAAAGATTCGACGAGCTGAGGACTCTCTTTGGCAAATTTCCGCGAGGTGACAAGCACCGTATTCAGATAAGGAGCATCAGTCTTGGTCAGGTCGGCGAGTACCGTGAGCCCCTTGTCTTTTGCCGCCTGGCCGAATCCCGGCTCCAACGGCGTCGCGTCGACCCTGCCGGTCGCAAGCGCCGCCACTCGATCCGGCTGGGTGCCGACCTGCATGATCGCAATTTTGTCTCGGATCGGATCCAAGCCGAGACTTTGCAGCGCCACCTCGGCCGCAAGATGGCTGCCGGAGCCGAATGTGCTAATGGCCACTCTCTTTCCTTTCAGATCAGCGGGCTGGCGTATTTGGGGTAAAACCCAAAACTGATACGGCAGAATATGGATCGTTCCGGCGAGGATCACGAGATCGGCCCCCGCGCCAAAGGCCGCCGCGGTGGGGCCGACGCTGGTGGAAGCTAGCTTGGCCTCTCCAGCGATCAGTGCCTGGGACGTTACCGATCCGCTCCCGGTAAAAACAGATGTGACGTCGAGTCCGTGCTTTTTATAAAAGCCCTGGTCTTCACCGAGCCAAACACTCGTGTGCGTGGATATCAATCCCGCATAGGCAACCAAAAGCTTCTTTGAACCCTCCTGCGCACCTGCAGGACGCGCAGCCGCCGTCATAAAGACGACAGCCAACAAGACTCCACCGATTATCTTTTGCCGCATCTTGACCTTCTCCTTTCTGGCCGTGGAGTAGTCAGTTTCGACACGATAAGAAGCAGTCCTTTTCGCTTTCAGTGCTGCCGTAAATTTCTGTGGAATACGGGGGGCGAACATGCTGCGAGTCAGCCCATATTGAAGCCAGCGGATCAAAGAATTAGGACACACTGCCCACTTTCGGCGTTGTCGCCGTGCTAATCCCAAATCCGTTCCGGCAGCGGCAGGCCGGCAAGATCGTCAGCGGTGAGCCTGCCGTTCGGCTCAAGACCGAAGCGCTCGAGCACGGCGATGAGCTGGCGGACGTGTTGAGCTGAGTGCCACGTCGAACGCTCGAACAACTGATGCATCGGCGGCGTACCGTAAAACGTCTTGACTTTCTGACGGCAAGACTTGTCTTCGAGCTGGGACCACCAGCTTTCGATTCGTACGACAATGCTGTCGCCGTAGGCCGCGATTTCCGCTCCGGTAATGCAGCTTCCGTCTTCGGGCGGCACATTGGCATTGTTCGCCCAGTACTCCACCCCGTCCAGCGCGGTCTCAAGAAAAGCCTCGCCGATACGAAAGACATGGTGACTCAGGAGCCGGATCGAGCGATCACGGTTGTCAATCGCGCGCTCGGCGAGCCGTTGGTCGGGATACTGGCGAATGTAACGTTGCGCCGCGCGCAGAACGATGATCCATTTTTCGAACAAGACTGCGGGAGGAAGCGGGGTATGCCCGGTGCCTTGTAAGCCGACAAATTCGGCGACGTCCTCCAAGTTCTGGCAGAAGATGTATTGGCCAGCCTTTGCGAGCACCGGCACCGTCTGCACGCCAAGCCTATGAAGTCGCTCGCGTCCGGTCGGGTCGTTCAAAACATCCAGGTTTAAAAAGTCGATGCCCTTCTTCGAAAGAAACTCTTTCGTTCTAAGGCAACTACTTCAACCGGGTTGGGTGAACAGAACGAATTGGTCATCAATGTTTGTCATCGTTAACTGGTCGCGCCATAAGCGGTTAAACTGCGCGGAACCTATCAACCGCTGTGGCGGCTGTCAACTCAGGGCATCCGTATTCGTATGAATGGCGCGAAGAATTTTCAATTGTGCGTCTGCCTCGTCATTACCGTAGGATGCGCTGACCGAAGGGAACCGCATCACTCATCATTTGGGAACCGTACGGGTGCCGCCGGAAATTTCTCAAGACGGAGAAATCTTCAGCAGCTTTCTTGCGTTGTCTTCCAGGATTACGTGCTTTTCGATTTCCGAGCAAGGCAACGCTTCAATTTTCTCGACGCCCTGCCAATCGCCTAGTATGTAAGGAAAGTCGGTGCCGAGCATCAAGTGTTCGGCGCCGACTTTGCGGCGAAGAAAATCGAGAGTGTCAACGTCGTAAACCAGTGTATCGAAATAGAGGTTTTTCAGATAAGCGCTCGGTACGGCGGTGCACCGTGGTGCGTTGGGCCGGTCGGCGCGCCGCGTAGCCTGTTTTCCAGTAAGAAATTCTCGATCAAATCTACTCACATGATAAGGAAAAAATCCGCCGCCGTGGCACGTGCAGAGTTTTAAGTTGGGAAAACGGTCGAACACCCCACTGTAAATAAGAATCCCGAGTGAAAGCGTGGTGTCAGCCGGATTGCCACAGACCAAACGAAGCCCAAAGGAACCCATGAGCTCGGTTCCTGCTGGATTGTCCGGGTGCATGAAGACGAGCACGTCCAGCTCCTGCGCTTTGGCCCAAAAGGGATCGAAGTCTTCGCTGTCGTAGTAACGGTGATTGACGTTGGTCGCGACGTAAGCGCCGCGAAAGTCGAGCTCAGCGACCGCGTCCTCTAGCACTTTTGCCGCGCGCTCCGGCTCCTGGATCGGCACCGCGGCCATCGCGGTGAATCGATCTGGATATTTCTTGAGGATTTCTTTGACGCATTCATTATAGATGCGGCACCAGCTCTCAGCCTGTTCGCCTTTGAGATGATAGCCGAGAAGTTGCGTGCTCGG
>DASXSW010000220.1:0-16918 GCA_036505755.1 Binatia bacterium
GAACTTGTGGCTGGCCGTTATTTATCAGGCAATTGAGGATCTGTCGGACCCGGATCTGCGCCAAGCGGCGCTGGAGTGGTTCGCTTCGACCTCGGACAGGCCGGCGAGTTTTCGGTGAATCTGCGATCATCTCTACCTGAACGCTTCAGCCGTCTGCTCCGCGGTAATACGGCGAGAGAGTCGACAAAATCATCACACCAGGAAGCTTTTTTTCCCGGGGCCTGGCCTCAGGCAAACTGCGCGTCATGCATGCACAAGCCTGATGGGCGCCATCGGGTTGGATTTGGCGTAGCCGTCGGAATTATTACTCACCCTAGAAGATTAATTGCCTTTCTCTACGAGACCATCGTACTCGGACAAAGTGGTTCTGGTGATATCTGAGCCGACACCGTTAAGGAGATGGCAACGCGGGGACGAACCCCGGACACAGTTATTTCATAAAGCGTCGATCAATCCTAGCTCAGCCAATCAGGAACGTAACACAACCTAAGACCTAGATACGCAAGTTACTGTCACCCTTGGACTGGAAACCTACAAAAAATGATTCTTTTACTGATCGGTGCCTTGCCCACTCGGCCCTATAGCTCCGGTTGGGGCTATTATCCGAGCGGCGGCTTGGGCCTGGTGCTGATTGTGATCATTGTCTTACTACTCCTCGGTCGAATGAAACTCTGCAATACTGCCACGCCTTTCGTACTTGTTCGTCGTAAGTGAACGTATGAAGCTGTTTGAGGATCTACATCTTAGCGGGCAAGCGGCGAGCTTTTATAGCGCGCAAGCAAGTCGGCCGGATCCTGATAGATCGCAATGCAGCCTGCTCGACCTAATTCCTCTTGATTCCCACCACCACACAACAGCCCAACGGAGCGCACGTTTATCTTGCCTGCAGCCTCTGCATCGTACGGCGTATCGCCAACATCGATGACTTGATCTGGAGGGATACCCAATTTCTCGACTGCCGCAGCGCAAATGTCGGCGTGCGGTTTAGATTGTTTAACCTCCTCCGAGCAAGCTACCGTATCAACTAGGTCGTCAATCCGCGCAAGTTTTTTGTATACCTCGATTTCGTCTTGTTTTGCCATCGAAGCTAGAGCGATTTGCTTGCCGTCTTGCTTGATCCGTTCAAACAACTCGCGCACCTTGGGAAACGCCTTTACCTTCGGTAGATATTCTTGTTTGAAGAGTTCACTGCGATACCTCTCCAACTTCTCACGGAACCGACGGAGCTCATCTTTAGAAAAAAAGATTGGTAACAATTCATCGGCGCCTTTGCCGATCTGACGGCGTATTGCTTCGGAGGGAACCTCTTTGCCAAATTTCTGAAAAGTTAGCTTCCATGCTTGTATGTGTGATTGGACGGAATCAATTATCGTCCCGTCAATATCGAAAATGACCGCTTCAATCATTGTCGCACCTGAATTTAATGTCGAGCAAAAATTAGGCCATGGTCATGACGAAGAATGTGTCTCATGACGTGCTCTGCGGAATCTCGGAGCTTCACTGCTCACGCGATGTCTCACCTTCGGCTGGCCGGCCTCTGTAAAGGCGATGGGAGCGATACCGCTAAAACTTTGCAGATGATCTGGAAAAAGTTCGCCGGCTCCGCGATGAAAAATACTATTGATTAAGGTTTCATACCTGAGCCTTTTCGGAGGTTCCCCAAGAGCTATTGGGGGCCAATGCTTGGTGTGGGAGATGCTCTTTCCTTTGGTCGGGCCATTGTGGGGCGAGCCCGGCGTTTTGCGCCGACGCAGCTCTCGTATATTCTTAAATAGTCCGTTGCCATCCGCTGAGCGGAGAAACGGGCCTCGAAAATCTCCCGGCACCGCATCCGGTCGAAGCCCGGGACCTGCTCGAGAGCTTTCACGGCACTTTCGATATTTTCGACGATAAATCCGGTCACTCCGGGATCGATGATTTCCGGGACGGAGCCACACCGAAATGCGATGGTGGGCGTGCCACAAGCCATCGCCTCAATCATGACGAGGCCGAACGGCTCCATCCAATCGATCGGAAAAAGTAGCGCGTACGCGTTGCCGAGAAACTCTTGCTTTTTCTCCTCACCAATTTCTCCAATGAACTCGACTAATGGATGATCCAGCAAAGGTCGGATTGTAGTTTCCATGTAGTGATTGTCCGTCGGGTCGACCTTGGCGGCAATTTTGATCTTCATGTTAGCGCGCTTGGCGATTTCAATGGCCCGATCGAGCCGCTTTTCCGGAGAAACTCGCCCAAGGAATGCGAGATATGTTCCTTCGCTCGTCGACACGTTGTAAAGCTTCGAAGGAAGTCCGTGGTAAATGGTTCCTCGCCAGTTGATAGGCGGCAAAGGGCGCCGCTGGGAATTTGAAATCGAAACCACCGGAACCTCGGCGAATTCCACGAAGAACTGGAACAACTCCGGGAGATCGAGCCGGCCGTGGACTGTGGTGACGTGAGGTCTTCCTAGTCGTCGAGCGAAAGGAAAATGCATGAAGCTGGTGTGAAAATGAATGACGTCAAATGCCGCGGCATTTTGGAGAACTTGATCGAGTTGAAACAGATGCGGAAGCAGCGGGATCTTGCAATGAGAATCCAGGCGAAGCGAATGTTCGCACGGGGCAATCAGCCGGGCACGAGTCAACGAATCCCCGCTTGCGAAAAGGGTTACGTCGTGACCTTGGCTGATCAGTTCTTCGGTTAGATAGGATACGATGCGTTCGGTTCCTCCGTAGCAATGAGGAGGCACCCGTTCATCAAGCGGCGCGACTTGTGCGATTTTCATAGCTCTTTTAGGCCTCCGAGTGCATATTCTCAGCACCAATCCATCGGCATAGTAGAAGCCCTCGACGCACTTATCCGATGTTCTGGATCACAGCACTGCGACGCATTGCAACTATCTCGGGGCTAAGACTCGCGAGGAGCTGGAACAAGTGATGAAATGAGTTTCGCTCAGCAGCTAGCTTCGAAGTCCTGAAGCGGATGTGCGATCGCCAGCTAGATTTTTCGAGACAACCCCCGAAATTCTACCAGCTTTTTGCTAGGCAAATCGCGCAATGGGTTATTGGCACTGAACGTCTCGTCTTCTCCTTTCCCAATTCGCGGAGATATCATGGCACGCAAACTCAATGAGCAAGCCACATGCCGAGGGATGGCAATACCCAATCCGCAAAATTTCAGTCATCTATCTTGTCGACTGTTGCGTCGCTAGTGTGGTTTGTTCATACTCTGTCGCTATTTCCTTACGTAAATATCTTGGAAATACAAACGCCATCTAAATCGCGGTCAGAGCAGAGCCAGAGTTAATTTTCCGATTCAGGCGGACGAAGTCAGCAACTGTCAAGTCGTTAGACGCTAGGCTAGCCACACTGACGCCGAATGGACCACCAGTTACCGCCGGGAGTGCGCATCGCCGCTTGTTCTTTGATTGATGCGGCTAATCGTTCAGACAGACGACCTGTGATGCGGGGTTCTGCCGCCTTTAGGATAAGCTCTGAGTGACGGAATTTTCATTTGTTCGATGGCGGCCATTGCGTCATCCAAAAGCCCGATCAGGTAGGCTGTATGCTTAAAATCCTTAAACCGCCGCCTGGCCGGATCTGGCGCCGAGCCCTCGTAACGATTCCAGTTTGTTAGAATTGTTTCCTGGCCTGGTCATTGCACATTAAACTCGAAAATGGCCTATGGAGGTCCCCGGAATGGAAACGGTCAAGCCGGAGGATAGTATATCATCTGAGGCTCCACCCGATCTCAATTCATCCAACCAGACAAACACGCGGCCCGCCTCGTTGGAATCCGACGAGAAAATAGAACTAGAAGTGTTACTCGAAGAACTAGCCGAGATCATCGAAAGCGAAGATGGTCTTTTAATTCCTTAGTAGCCCGCAGTCAGACACCTGACTTCGCACCTGGGGCCGTTGCGCGCTCGTCGCCAAAGCAGGCTCCAAACGCAGAGTTGTCCGTGTATTGAGACGCTGGAATGTCTTTTTATTCCCACCTATGTGACAACACGGGGATGTTATTGCAGTAACTTTCATGAATGAACTTTAGCTTTTTTCGCCAGTGGTCCTTCCCCATACGAAAGCGCAACTCCGTGCATGCGACATGGCATATATCGGGTTGATTCTAGGCTGGCAAAATATAAAGCTGACCATATGCGTGCCTACTATTTCCTTGCCTTTGAGAGTCGATCGAAACCGGATGCGTTGGTGAAAACTGTTTCAAACGTCATCCTAAAGGATGTGCACCCGGTAATTTGGTTGGCGAACCCGCCGGATGCCTACAGGGAGTATTGGGTTGGGTATTTGCTTTTCTGGTCAGAAATTTCAGAAGACGTAGCGATGGAAGGCGCCAAGTATACCCCGATCGAAGGCCCGGATGAAACTTTCAGTGTTCGCGAAGGCATGGCAAAAGCGTTTGACTTAGTGTGAAGAGGTCGTCTCGCCTGCAGAATCTGTCTATCCACCTGCGAGGAGTTCGATTACTACACTGTCGTCGCACATGACATTGCGGGCGATGTTGTTCCGCCACCGCGGGACGGCGAGTGGCACCAAGCATTTCAGAGTCAAGAACCGGAATGTGCGCGAACGCCTATGTATTCCTTCAAGAAGGCACTTATTTATTAAGCGCGGCGATTATCAGCCAAGGCCGTTGGTGCGGTTAGCACCCAATGAAGGTGAACAAACTATTCGCGCGCGCTTCTAGAGGGATATTTGGCGAGATATCTGTTCGGAACCATTTTCATGAGAGTTAAGGCGTTTTTTGGCGCATGGGCCTCGGCATCATTGTTGAAATAGACGTAGACGTCCTTTTGCTTCTTCACCATGCTGGCTATGAACTTCGCGTTTGCGGATAACTGTTCGTCGGAATAGCAGGAGGCATAACGAGCGGTTGCTCCGTGGCGCCGAATATAGCAGAAAGATCCAAGCGCCGGAATCTCGCGCTTGAATTTTGGCGCATCGGCCAGGCAAATGGTCCAGCCGGCTTTCTCTACGAAATTATAGATCTCATCCGTGAGCCAGCTTTCGTGGCGAAATTCCAGCACCACTTTGAGACCCTTACTCCCTTTGAGGCTGCGGTGGAGGTCTTTGAGTCGTTCCGGATCGGCCTTCATCTGTGGTGGAAGCTGAAATAGGACTGGGCCCCGGCGCTTGCCAAATCGGGAGAGACGAGAGAGAAACAGCCGCACGCTCTCTTCGGGTTCCTTAAGCCGCTTGATATGAGTAATGAAGCGGCTCGCTTTAGTCGCGAAAACGAACTCCCTGGGCACAGTCCTGGCCCAATCAGTAAAGGTTTCCGCGGAGGGAAGCCGATAAAAAGTGTTGTTAACTTCAACCGTGCCAAACTTGCCCGCATAGAAAGAAAGCCAATTCTTTTGCGCGAGGCCCTTTGGATAAAAACGTCCATTAGCCCAATGTTTGTAATTCCACCCGCTCGTGCCAATAAAGATGCTACCGCTCATACTTCCTCTCTTCGGCACCTGTCAAAGCTCGAAACTTGCATTCGGCCACTTTCACCGAGCCACCCAATAAAATGCGGCCAGCAAAAGATCGCCGCAGCGACCTTCTATGAGTCGGCGAACTGATCACAGTCACTTTCAGGCGAAAGATTAACATGTTTCGAGATCGACCCAGATTTGTATTTTGTTCATCATAAGTGGCCCAAACCGAAGTGAAGAATAAAACACGGCGGCCAAAGTTTAGTTGACACTTCTTGTCGCTTCCATATAAAACTGGCCGCACAAGTCATCGTAGCACAGTGCCATTCTGCTCTGGTTTGATTGCTGGGATAGCTCTCGACATGACAGTGTCTCGACAGAGTATCTTCGTTGCCCTCAAATGGCTCCTTCTGTTTTTGTTTGTTGGTGCTGTGGCCTTGGCGATCCTGGATCAAGCACTGAGAGCCTTTCGCGCTCTGCAGAACAAAGAGGGTACCATGGTTAACGGGTTTGCCCTTTATGAAAAGTCCCTACATTCTCGCTCGAACGTGAAAAACTGGTCATTGCCAGAAAAGGAAGCCGGTTGGGAGTTTGTTGAGTTTTACCGACACAACCTCGAGTGTGAATTTTGGCGTTTTCGAAAACAACGCGATTGGGAAAACGAGCTGGGGCGAAAATTGAGAGAACGACCGGAAGAAAAATCGCTCTTGCAACTGCCGCTTGTTCGTTATGAGTGTGGCCCATACCGTATGCCGTATCCTGCGGGCCAGGGGTGGGGGTTATTTTAGAGTTATTTGCTGCACTGTGTTCTGAACAGAAAATGGACTGACACCGCGGCGAGTTTAGATGGGTGAATTCATTCACATTCAATTGACGACCGTTGCGTAGCACCTGAATTTCCCATCATATGGGGACTGAAAATCCTCGTGTCGGCAGTTCGATTCTGTTCCTGGCCACATTTCCTCTCTTTGCTACCATTGCTTCACGAAGGGGATTAGAAGCGCCAGGTCGTTGCCGATGATCTCGGCCAGTACGCGAATCTCGGTGCTTGTTGTGTGTCTTAGTCTGCGCGTTTCGTATTCTGACACCGCCCTCGTCCGGACCTTCGATTCTCGTGTCGAATTAAACGCCGCGAGACAGGGTGCCAGGGATGCCCTCCGTTATAGGAGGGTCGTGTCCGCGCGTCGTACGTTTTTGTAAAGAAAACTTCGCCGAAATGTTAAGTCCACATTCACGCCTCTTCGCAAAAACAAATAATTACCTTCTGGCATATGCTTTGCTCCGCAGAGTGCGAATTAATTACGCGGAATCGGTTGCTGATACTGAACCAGAATCCGGCGGACCCTAAGGGAATACGGAAGTCAAATTATGACAGAGCTCCTATGATTGCTTACAAGCGTGGCAGAAATAAGTTTTCGAGAACCATAATCTCATTAGCAGTAGCGGTGTTATTATTGCCATCGGCGGTGTTACACAGCTATGGCGCTGACAAATTGGGTGTCACTGGTGATGAGGCCGAACTCTGGGGCGAGATTGCTGATGTTCGTTTCCAGGCTGCGCGAGGGCACGACTTACAGAGCGATATTAGGAAAGAGGCCGCATACAGATCGAGAGGGCAATACGATCTCTCTACGCCGGGTGATGAACTCGATATCGCTGGTGATGAAAAGTACTTGGCTGCCGAAGACTACCAGGCTGCAACGAAACACTGGGAAAAAGCAGCAAAGAGTTTTAAGACATCAGTCGAATCGGACAAGGCAAGGAACGCCAAGGAGAATGCCGCGGCAGCATGGGAAGCGGCCAAGCGGTCACTTCGCGAAGCAATTCAAATTCATCGAATGGCCCAGGACTATTACGAAGCGACAAATAATTTAGAGAAAAAAACCGCAGTGCTGGGAAAAATAGCTAGAAATCTCGAGCGGCTCGTCGAGATGAAGACGAAGAACCCTTGGAGCTCTGTCTAGAATTCTATCCCGACCGCGACGTTCCAGCGAAACTCCAACAGCAAGGGCGAGTTTTGCTCATCGCCTCGCCTTCCGACAGTCCGCGTATTTATCGCGATCATATTTCTACGAAGTCGTGATGATTCACTTGCATCACGGGTGATACCTCCAAGGTCCCAGCGCCGGCTCATCCCTGGCTTCGTCATGCTAGCTGTTCGTGCGTTCGCGAATCCCGGCTTTGATCCAAAAGAAGGGATAGTGCCCAACAATTTGCTCCGAGTCAATTGTTCGGCGGCGAGAATGAGCTAGACTAACTTATGTGAGCAACAAAGAGAGCTTGGTAATTAACCGCGATCTCTCGTGGCTTGAGTTCAATCGCCGCGTTTTAGAAGAGGCCAAAGACCCTACGGTCCCGCTTCTCGAGCGGGTAAAGTTTCTCGCCATCTTCAGTTCCAATCTCGATGAATTTTTCATGGTCCGGGTGGCCGGTCTGAAGCGCCAGGTCAACAACCGTGAGCAAAACACCGATTCTGACGGAACCTCAGCGGCGGCGGTGTTGACGGCGATCTCTCGAAGAGTTCATGAGCTCGCGGAGGAGCAGCATCTTTGTTTTCTCGAGACGGTTTTGCCGCAGCTTACAGCCGAGGGCATCCATTTGCTTCGTCCGGAAGAAATGACTGGCGAGCAAGCGAGATTTTTGGAAGAGTTCTTTCGTCGGACGCTTTATCCGATCGTGACCCCCTTGGCCATTGATCCCGGCCATCCGTTTCCGTATCTGGCCAACCGTTCTCTTTGTTTGGTCGTATCGCTGCGGGCCAAGATCGCTTCACCCCTGCCTCACACCGAGCTCTCCATCGTTAATATTCCAGCTCAAGTGGTGCCGAGATTTATTCAGCTTCCAGCCAAAGAGGGACAATACGCATTCGTGCTGCTGGAAGATGTACTCGATCATTATCTGCCGCGCTTCTATCATGGCTTCGAGATACTCTCTACGCATGCCGTCCGTGTTACGCGCGACGCTGAATTCGGTCTTGTGCGACGACGTGATGAGGATCTGTTGATGACCATTGAAAAGGGAATCCGGGAACGCCGGATGGGCGATGCCGTCCGTCTTCAATATGATCCGGATCTTCCCAAAGAGCTGTTGACGCAACTTGTTGAGGAACTCGAGCTGAGCGGAGAGGACTTGTATCCCGGCAAGGGGTTCACCGCTTTCACGGATCTGTTTCAGCTTTATGCCACCGCAAATATTCCTCGACTCAAAGACCGCGTTCAGATCCCATTGTCGGTTCCGTCGTTTGATCGAACACCAGATATTTGGAATGCGATCCGTAGCGGGGACGTCATGGTCTTTCATCCCTATCAGTCATTCGACCCGGTCACTCGTTTCGTCGAAGAAGCGGCCGCGGACCCGAAAGTCCTGGCGATCAAAATGACCCTCTATCGGATCAGTCCGAACTCGCCCATCGCTCAGGCGCTCGCGCGCGCCGCTGAAGCCGGCAAAGAGGTCTCAGTGCTAGTAGAGCTTCAGGCACGGTTCGACGAAGAGGCGAATATCACGTGGGCTCGGGCGCTGGAAGAGGTGGGCGCTCATGTGGTCTACGGATTGGTCGGCTACAAGACCCACTGCAAGGTTTGCCTTGTCGTGCGACAGGAAGCCGACGGGATCCGGCGCTACTGTCATCTGTCGACGGGCAACTACAACAACCGTACGAGCATAGTGTATAGCGATATTGGACTTTTTACTTCTCGAGAAAGCTTCGGCGAGGATCTAACCGAGCTCTTTAATCTTCTCACGGGCTACACCCGGCCACAAACATTTCATCACTTGGTCTTGGCCCCGATGGATCTACGGGAGCACTTCATCGGTCTAATTCGCCAAGAAGCCGAGCAAGCGCGCGCCCGACAACCCGCCCGCATTATTGCAAAGGTGAATAGTCTCATCGATGCCGCCGTCATCGAACAGCTCTACCTGGCCAACCAGGCCGGCGTGCAGATCGATCTTATCGTTCGCGGTATGTGCAGTTTGCGGCCCGGTCTCGAGAAAGTGTCGGAGCGCATTCGCGTGATTTCGATCGTCGATCGATACCTCGAACACGCGCGAATCTTCTATTTCCACAACGGTGGGAACCCCACCTATTGGCTCGCATCAGCAGACTGGATGCCGCGAAATTTTAATCGCCGCATCGAAATTGCGTTTCCTGTCATGGAACCCCAAATCCAAACAAGGTTAAAAGAGATTCTGGAGCTTCAACTCGCTGACTCGGTAAAAGCATGGTGGATGAAACCGGATGGAAGTTATGTCCGAAGACGAAACAAGGACATGTCCACTTTGCGGTTTCAAGAGCGCTACTACGAAATCTTGCAAGCCGAGAACAAGAGCTCAGCTTCTAAAGGCACTCCCGTCGACTGACCGAAACGCAATTTCCCGCAAAAGTTCATACGCGAAATATCGCGCGCATTGATAGAGGTCCGGCCACGAAGGATCGCGGTTGCATTGGTATCATGCGAGTTCTTTGGGTCCGTGTTGAATGGTATTTTCGTCGCTCGAGAGTACGGCCATGATCGGTCCATCGCCGGGCAGCCACTGGCTACAGTTCGGACATTTGGCCAGCATCGCCTCGAGCTCGCGGAGCTCGCCGTCCGTCGGATCGACAACCACAGCGAGTGGGTGATTGCATCGCGACGAGTTTTCGGTCGGAATATTGCGCTGAAGCAGTTTCATGCTCGCCGAAATTTGTCATGGCGCGCGATCCTGTGTCGCTCGTCAAGATGCGGCGCTGACTTTCACCAAACAACGGAATTGCACAGGGCCTCGGCGCACTTCGACAATTAATTGGTGGTGAGCACTTGCTGATCGGCGACAATCACACCTTCATTGGTAAATAGCCATCGCCGCAACCAAAGTTCGAGCGTGCCGGGTTGCTGTTTCTTCAACACGTCGAGGAATACGTTCCAGGGAATGACGGGGATATCCATTGTTCCGCTCCTTTTTTGTGTTCTGCCGTTAGCGAGTTTTTTTATCGTGAGCTTCGAGATGAGCTTTCAAAAAGCTCAGTGAATAAATTCGTGTGCCGCAGCGCTTGCAAAGTGTGGCTCGCTGTAGTGTTTTTCTCACGGGCACTTTCTTGAACATGGTTGCGAGTAATAATTTCATCTGCTGCTCCTTCAATGGATTTGATGTTCCCAAGAAAGAGCAACCGTGGTGCCATGTACTCGGCAATGCTCCTAGAAGAAAAGTGCCTATTTTTCAGCTAGTTTGAATCAACGAAACTTCCTCGGAGAATGGGTTTTGGACCAGGTTTGTCCAGCATTGACCAAGTTTGTACACGATACTGCGGAGTTGCTACTTTGATTCCGGCTTGGACGTAGCGAATCTTCGGATCAGCTCTCTTTTGTCGATTCAGTGAATACCCGGCCGGTCGAGAAAATCAAAAAGAAACCGAGCACTTATCGGCTATCGGGACGACATGGGGCTTAACCGGCCTGCCCCGAGGTCAGATTGAAAAGTCTTTTCCGGGGGAGCGCCTTCTGGTATAAGCGTTGTACGTCAGCGAAAGGGTTCGGTATGGATAGAGCGATCGACTACGTGATGCGGAATCTCTTCGAGCCGGGACTTCAGTGGACTTTGAACCACCCGGTGATTTCGGTCGTCGTCGTGGGCGTGCTCATCTACTGGGCCGTTCGCGGGTACCGCATGCTCTGACATCAGGCTGGCTGCGCCCGGCTGTTCTTTTCCCTCCTAGATCGCTTCACTCGAAGTTCGTATGACTCGCGTGTATGGGCGAGATTAATCCTCACAAACTTCCCATTGATTTTTTCACAGGCGGGTAATAGGCTTTCTCAAACTTCACAGAGGAGCTAAGTCATGCCTTTGGTTTCTGCGCTGGCGGCTAGTCACGCGCCGAATATTCTACTCGAGCCCGGTCGCGAGTGGGAAGATTTCATGGATCTTCACTACAGTATGGCGCCAAAGGGCTCAGCAAACCGGCCGACGCTCGAGCAACAAAAGAAACTCAGGCGGGATGCTGAAGCTGCATTCGCCGTATTGCGCGATGATTTGGAGCGAGCCAAGCCGGATGTTTTGATCGTCGTCGCGAATGACCAATTCGTCAATTTTTTCTGGAACAATATTCCAACCTTCTTTGTCACTGTCGCAGATGAGGTGAGCGGGCAGTTTACCCGGCACCGTTTTCACTATCGAAATCACAAAGAGCTCGGCAAAAACATTGTTCGCGCGGGCATGGAGAAGGGAATCGATTTTTCCTATGGCGAACACGTCGAGTTGCAGCACACGCAAAACGTGCCGCTGTATTTTCTATTGCCCGAACCAAAAATTCCGATCCTGCCGGTATACGTGAATACTTGGGTCGACCCGGCGCCATCGCCACGACGCTGCTATATGGTGGGCGAGCTGATTCGCGCCGTCGCTGACGATTCGAAGGAGCGTGTGGCCATTCTGGCGACGGGCGGATTGTCGCATTTCCCGGGTTCGCCGCGCATCGGCGAGATCGACGAAACTTTCGATCACAAGCTCCTCGAAGTCATGCGCGACGGGAAGGGAAAGAGCCTGGTCGATTATTCCGTGCAGGATCTTTTGCAGGCAGGAGACACAGAGTTTCTCAATTGGATGGTCGTGATCGGGGCGATCGGCGATGCCAAGGCGACGTACACCGCTTACATGCCGGATTTCGTCGCGACGGGTTGGGGATTCGTCAGCTGGAAACTCTAAAGGAGTCGATGTGAGCTGCTATCATTTGAGCCGATTACTCTTTGATTTAAAAATGAACGAGTCGATTTATCAACGATCGTTGCAGGATTTTGAAAAGGTGATGGGCGACTATGATCTCACGACCGAAGAGAAAGACGCGCTGCGCGCCGGCGATCCGCGCAAGCTGCGCCAGCTCGGCGTCCACGGTATGCTCTGCTTGTATATCAAACGCCTCCAACCGCAATTTCGCGAAAATATTTACTGGATGCAGAAGTAAAACCGAAAATTGAGAATAGAGGATCGAAGTTCGCTGTCGTCTATCCTCAATCCTCGATCTTCGACGAGGGAAGTTAAAGATGGATTTAGGATTGAAAGGGAAAGTTGCCTTGGTGGCCGGCGCCAGCCAGGGCATGGGGCGTGCGACGGCGTTAGGATTCGCGCGCGAAGGCGCGAGAGTCGCTATCTGCGCGCGCGGGGAAGCGGCGCTCAACGAGGCTGCCGAGATGATTCGCAAACAAACCGGCGGCGAAGTGTCGGCGATGGTCGCCGATATGGCTAAGCCTGACGATATTAAAAAATTCGTCAACAAAAGCGCCGAGCACTTCGGCCGGCTCGACATTATAGTCAACAACGCCGGCGGTCCGCCTCCCGGCGAATTTATGAAATTTACCGACGATGATTGGAGCAACGCCTACAACTTGAGCTTCATGAGTACCATGCGCATGACTCGCGAGGCGGTGCCGCACATGCGTAAAGTTGGCGGCGGGCGGGTCATTAACATCACTTCCTATTCGGTCAAGGAACCAATCACGGGATTGGTTTTGTCCAATGCGGTACGCAGCGCAGTTATCGGACTGGCCAAAACGCTGTCGCGTGAGCTGGCACGAGACAACATTCTCATCAACAATATCTGCCCGGGCCGTATCGATACCGAGCGGGCCCAGAAGTTGAACAAAGCGCGCGCCGATCGAGTTGGACGGCCTGTGGAAGAAATAAACAAAGAAATGTCGGCGGAAGTCCCCCTCGGGCGCTACGGAACTGCGGAAGAGACGGCTGACCTCATCGTCTTCCTTGGCTCGGATCGGGCAAGCTATATTACCGGCACCACCATTCAAATCGATGGAGGTTTGATAAGGGGGATACAATAATGGTGCACTTCGTGATTCAGTGGGACTTGCCGGACCAAAAAGCGAATCTAACCATATATGCCAACAAGGCCAAGAATGACTGGCTGCCCGCCACCTTGGCGCATACAGGTGTGATCGAGATCCGTAACTACCGAAACCCACTCGAGGTGACACCCCATGTCGCGATCACGATCGATTTTGAAACGCTGGACAACTGGCGTGACTTCATTGATTCGCAGGACTATATCCGCATCATGCGCGAGCTGCGCATTCTCGGCTGCCGCAACTTTACCGTTAACATCTGGGCGCCCTCAAAGTATTTTCCCGAATCGATGAAGCCGTAAGCGTAAACAAGGCCCATTGAATCGTAGGCTGGCCTGGCGCGAAAGCAAAAGGTGGCGCTGGTCCTTCTAACCTGTGACCGGTGAATCAGCCCACGCATAAACTAATTATTTCGACGCTCCTAGAGGTCCGTCATTCCAGCATGCTTTTAGCTGGAATCCAGGCGAAACTCTGACTGCCCGGGTAAAACATTAGAGTGATGACTTTGGTGTTATATCTGGGCGGCATACGGCCAGATTTTCTGCAAGCGCAGAACATGTATTCCATGATTCTTGTCGCTCACGTAGATAAATCCGCGTCGGTCGACGATCACGTCCTCCGATTGAGCGACTAGCTTGGTTGGTTTAAGGCCGTTTCTCGTTTTTGGATCCGCTGGCACAAAGTAAGCGATCTCCTTGGGCTGGCGCGCGTCGCGGATGTCGTAGACGCGCAGGCCGGCGTTGAAGTAAGTCAAATAGGCGATGTCGTCGCGGTCTTCGAGGCATGCCTGATGGTTTGGATGATGGTGATTGTGCGGACCAAAGCGGCCGGCCTTCTCGTAGAAATTTTTTAGCTCACTTTCCGGCGGCGGTTCAGGCAGCGGAAAGAGCGACAACATGCGCGGTCGTTTTTCGTCACTGATATCGACGATACCGGCCATGTTCAAATTCTCGTCGCCGTTTTCCCGGATTGCTTCGTCGTTGATCAAAGCGATCCTTCGGCGCGGCAGCGGCAGATAAGTGTGGATCCCTTGGGTGGCGGTTATGCCGCGAAAGGCGAGTTGGCTGATCATTTTCGGTTCAGATAGATCACTGACGTCGAGAATGATGCCGCCGCCGTCGCCGTAAGAAAGGTACGCGCGATTGCTTTCGATATGGGCGGGACCGTGGCAAGAAAATTTTAAGCCACCGCTCGCCGCGCCATTAGCTTGCTCCGGCAAAGCGAAGCGACCTACTTCACGCGGCTTTGCCGGATCGGCAATGTCGATGATGCGATAAATTTTCCCGGTTAGACCCGGCGCGCCCGCTGCGGCGTGGACAAGGTTTCCACCGTCGTAAAAGTTACGGTGTGTGCCGGTACTGCCGGTTTGAAAGTGGCCGAGTTGCCGTGGTTGGGTCGGCGCGCTCACGTCGAAAATAAAAAATCCTTCGCCAAACGGTTGGCTATCAACACCTCCCCATCCCGGAGCGATGCGCTCGAGGGCGGTGATCATTTTGCCGTCGGCGACTTGGATCTGAATCGTCCAGGTATTCTCCGGCCCGGCGACAAAGGTACAAAATTCCGGAGCGCTGGGATCGGTGACGTCGAGGACGCTCCAACCGCGGTGCCAGAGGTGGGCAACGTAAAGATACCAGCGATTGTTCATCTCTTGCATACCTAGCTTGAATGCCGGCTTGTTGTTCAAGTCGTGGTAGCCGACGGCTTCGATATTCTGGGCGAAATATCCTTTGGGCGTTTCTTGCGCCATATTCATCGCCTCACCGTTACATCAATTTGAGGGCAATACTTTACCACCGGGCATCGGCTGCAAAGGGGTGAGATCGGACGGCAAAGATGCTGTCCGAAGCTTACCAGAAGATCGTTGTACTCGATCCAATACTGCTTGGGAAGCTTCTCGCGAAGGGCGACCTCGGTCTTTTCGGGCGTCTTGGTCTGGATGTAGCCCCATCGATTGGAGATTCGATGGACGTGCGTGTCGACGCAGATGCCGGGTTTTTTGTAACCCAACGTCACGACCAGATTTGCCGTCTTTCTTCCGACGCCTTTGAACTTCAAAAGCTCGTCAATTTCATCGGGGACTTTTCCCGCGTAATCGTTAACCAGACTTCGGCAAATCTCCAAAATATTTTTTGCCTTGGTTTTGTAAAAGCCGACGGGATAGATCAGCTTCTCAATCTTCTTAGCCGTGAGCTTGAGCATTGCTTGTGGCGAATCGGCAACCGCGAACAAACGATGCGAGGCCTTCGCTGTGGTGGAATCCTGAGTGCGTAAACTGAGAATGCAAGATATGAGAACCCGGAACGGGCTCTCGTAAGTCTCAGCCATCAATGTCACGATGGGAGTCTCCCATTTAGGCACTTCGCGGCGCAAAATCCGTATGACCGAGTGAATCTCGCGGTTTGTCACTGTGCTGGTCTTTTTCCTGCTGATTGGCTAGATTGAATTCGGTTCATATCACAGATCCCGGTCTGGTCAAAATTTTTGCGCGCCATGGTCGCTGAAAAAATTGCCGCTGTTCTCAAGACGCGCGAAGTGCAGACGATTGCTGGAAACGGCTACAAGGCGGCGGCGGTATTGGTGCCGCTTCAAGAGCGCCGCGACGGCGATTTTCTGGTGCTGACCAAGCGCGCCGATGGTTTGCCCACACACAAGGGTCAGATTGCCTTTCCCGGCGGGAGCGTCGATGCAAGCGACGCTGACGCAGTGGAAGCCGCACTGCGCGAAAGCTACGAAGAAATCGGCATTCCTCGCGATTGCGTGCAGATACTCGGACAATTGGATCAGGTGACGGCGGGCTATGGTTTTGTCGTGACTCCCGTGGTCGCTGTGATTCCAGCGCATTGTGAGTTTCGCATCAATCTAGCAGAGACCGCGGCCGTCGCTTCGGTTCCGATCAAAGCTTTAATGGAGCCGGCGAACTTCATGGCGAACGATCAGCTATCGCCAGGCGGCCATCCGAGCTACCACTTTTACGTCAACGGCTGGGATGTCTGGGGCGTGACGGCGCGGATCATCGTGCAGTTTTGGAGCTTGTCTATGACTTTAAGGTCAGCAAATTCTAGTCTGATATTTTTGCTCATCGTTTCATTGGCGTCACTGTTCGCTTGCGTCTCAGGACCGCATTTGTATCTGCAATACGGGGACGAATATCAGGAGCTCAATCTCGATAAGATTCTTGCCGACAATCCGCTGGCTGCCGGTGAAAATATTAAAGTTGTCAATTTAGGCCGCTCGCAAAGCGCCAGTCAGCACATCGTGCAAATACGCGATCGCGAAGCTCCCCACCTCCACAAGCTCCACGATGCCACCGTGACCCTGTTGAGAGGACAAGGCTATTTAGTTCTGGGTAAAAACCGGATCAATCTCAAAGTTGGCGATGTCGTCCACATTCCGCGCGCCGCGCCGCATCACTACGTTAACACGGCGAGCGAACCGACGGTTGTCCTGGCGGTTTACTCACCGGCCTTCGACGGCAAGGATATTCACGCTGTGAATCTGCCGTAGCTCGCCTGACTGCGACTGGCTTCTGTGACTTTGTCAAAATTACTCCTTCCCGTGTTGTCAGCCGCTCTGCTGGCAGCGCCATTTCTTGAACCGCGCTTTTTTCCGTTGGCATGGATCGCCTTCGTACCGCTGTTCTGGGTTCTGAACAAAGCGGAGACTTTGGGCAAGGCCTTTT
>DASXSW010000221.1:0-5291 GCA_036505755.1 Binatia bacterium
CCATCGTCAAAGAGGAAAATCTCCGCACTGCTCTAGCTTTGATCAAAGAAGCAAAAAACCAAGCGGCAGAAATAATCGCTTTCCCAGAATTTTTGATGGCCTTTTCACCGGCAAATCAAAGTGCCGAAGAGCTGAGCGAACTCGCCGAGTCGGTTGACTGCCCATTCATTAATTCGTTGCGCGAAACTGCCAAAGCGGTCAGTGTCACCGTCGTCGCCACGATCTACGAAATCTGCTCGGTGCCCAATCGAGTTTACGATTCCGCGGTGTGGATCGACGCGGCCGGACAAGTCGTGTCAGTTTATCGGAAGCTCCATCTTTACGACGCCTTTGGCTTCAAGGAATCCGACAAGTTTCATCCCGGTGAAGACCTCACAGTGCCGGTGAAATCCGGCGAGAGCCGCTTCGGCATGATGATCTGCTACGACCTGCGTTTTCCGGAAATGGCCCGAATGCTCGCGCTTCTCGGTGCTGACGTGATCGTTGCGCCTTCAGGATGGGTACAAGGCGATCTGAAGTTGGAACATTGGCAGACAATGGTTAAGGCAAGAGCACTGGAAAACGGCTGCTACGTCGTCGCGCCGGCTCAAGTCGGCAATATCTACATCGGCCACAGCATGATCGTCGACCCACTCGGCCGCACGATTGTCGATATGGGCGAGGAAGAAGGCTTGAAAGTTGTCGACTTGGATTTGAAACTAGTGAGCGAAACCCGCGAAAAGCTGCCGCTGCTAAAAAACCGTCGCACCGACGTGTATGCCCGGCATCCACTCACTAAGCAGTATGCGGAGATCTCGCCACAAAAGACATGAACTGCGCAAAGGATTCGGATGGTTCACCACCGAGATGCTACCGATCACCTTAAGTTGACACTTCGCCAGAATTTCGCGTAGTGTCACGGCAATGGCCAAGCGCCAACTTCGCCACATATTCTGAGGAAAGGAGCGAAGCCATGCTCACTCAAGAAGAAAACGAACTGCTCACCCATGTCGGGCCTGGGACTCCGGCGGGCCAACTGCTCAGACGCTATTGGCACGTTGTCGCGGCCGCCGGTGAGCTCAGCGACGCCAAGCCGAAAAAGCGAGTCAGAATACTTGGCGAAGACTTGGTGCTGTATCGCGATCGGAGTGGTACCTATGGTCTTGTCCGCGAGCGCTGCTCGCATCGCGGCGCATCTCTTTATTATGGCTTCGTCGAGGAAGACGGCATCCGCTGTCCTTATCACGGTTGGAAGTACGACGCCTGCGGCAAATGCATCGAGCAGCCCTTCGAAAATCCCGAGGCCGGGTACAAAGACAAAATCCAGCATCCCGCCTACCCTGTCGTGAAGCTTAGCGGACTGCTGTTCACTTACATGGGACCGCTTGAGAAGAAACCCAATCTACCGAAATGGGACATCTTAGTCCGGCAGGATGGCGTCAAGAAAGTCGATGTCTGTGAAGTGTTGGAATGCAATTGGCTCCAGGCCATGGAGAACTCGGTCGATCCCACACATACTTATTATCTCCATTCGCACACGTTGAAGCTAAAGGGCGCCAAGGATTTCGTCCCGTTTCACTATCAAACACTCAGCAAGATCGATTTTGAGCTGGTGATTGAGCCGAACTGGGCGGGCATCCAGAAACAGCGCGTCTTCGCCGGCGATGAGCTTGCCGTCGAGGCGCCGCATCCGCTGATTTTTCCCAACATCCTATTCGTCCCCGTGCGTATCGGCTACGCGCTACACTTCCGCACGCCCATCGACGATTTCAATACCCAGGTCTATCAGTTCCGTTTCAGTCCGACCAAAGACGGCAGCGTCGCAGAACAACCCGAAGACGCGCCGGTCGAATACGTCGGCACCAAAAACGCCGACGGTGAGTTTCACCTGGATAATTTTACTAGCCAGGATCACATGGCCTGGGAAACCCAGGGCCCCATCGCCAACCGCGCCATCGAACACTTAGGCGAAGGCGACCGTGGCATCATCATGTTTCGCAAACTCCTGCGCGACCAGATTCAAGCCATGCAAAACGGCCAAGATCCCGTCGGCACCAGCACGGACTCGGCGAAAGACGATATGATCCAACTCATTCACGAAGGCTACTCGGCATTCTCCTTCGCCGCGGCCCAGGAGCAACGTGAAGCGTAGCGTTAGCAATGTAGACACGGTTTACGGGTTGCGGCCCGTCTGAATTTGGTCGAACCGTTGTGCACTGAAAGGAGTCTCTTCGATGAATACCTTGGAACCCAGAGGCGCGGTTCACTGGATCGATCACTTTGTGGTCGGAACGAACGATATGGTCGCGTGGGCAGACTGGGCAGTGAATGCCACGGGCATTACTCGAAGACCGCTGATCGGACTTACAACCCAGGCGCGAAAAAGAAATATCAAAATAACCTGCTTCCTGTGGTGGGAGGGCGGCTCCTGCCGCATCGGCGCGTTCCTTCAGCCCGAACTGTACCCACCGGCCAAACCTCTCGGCGAGGATCTGCCGCGTTGCGGCTTTTACGTACGGCCCGAAGACATCGACATGCACTTGCGAAGGCTCGATCGGTACAAAATACCGCACATGGACCCAGTCAAGACAGCCGCCGAGGGCGAAGAAGGCACGGTCATCTATTTCGCGGATCCCGACGGCAATCAATATGAGTTCTGGGCTCCCGTCCACATCCCCGAAGGCGCCATGGAAATCTGCACCTCGGAGAAAGTCGGCCGCATCAGTCACGCAGTTTACGGCTCACGCGATCTCGCCAGAACCGCAGCCTTCTTCGAAAAATATTGCGATATCCAACCGGAGCAGGATTCGAAGACCGCCGAAGGCACGCTCGTCCTGCGCCTGCGTGCAGGCGCCCGGCTCGTCTACAAATTGGTCGAGCAAGTCGACGAACGCGTCGCCGGACACGGGCCCTGGTGGGACATGCATACGGCGTTGACGGTTCGCCAAGAGGAGTTTCTTCCCAACTACCGCCGCATGTGGGACGGACTTCCCGAGGAAGACAACGAGAAGGCAAAGCGGAACGCCTCCCTAGCGGAGCAAGACGCGCTTCCAGCTCGCACCGGTCTGCATCGCAGCCCCGTCGGCCTCAAATGGAAAGAGATCTGTGATCGCGGCGACGAGTTCTACGACTGGGATTGCCACGCGTTTCACTTCATGGGCGGAAAACCGCTGAAAAACGACGGCTCGCTTTCGTTGTACAAGGCCATAGAACAGGAAGAATATTTGCTCAAACTCGCAGAGTCTCTGCAGAAGGCCGCTCAACCAGGGTTAATGAAAGGGCTGGGTAGCGAAAATCCTTTCAAGGTTTAAAAGAAGAATGATGCCCCAGCTTGGGCATCATTCCAAAACATGGTTAGCAAGTGTGACACGTTGGTCTTCGCGTTGGCTTCGACGATAAACAGCCACTTTCACGTCTGACTCCCTGCTCTTGCCCTTGTGATAAACATTTGTTCCTGTGTCAGCGACGACGCCTCCCGGTTGATGCCGGAAGAGTTGGCGAAAGTTATCCGGGAAATGGCCCGCGATCCCGAGGTCGTTGAAATGGTGAAGAAGTTTTGCGGAGTCGACCCGCTCCCTTCGCGCTAAATCGCAATCGGCGGAATAGCTGGGGTAGGGTCAGGGTGAGTTAAGATTCTGCTGAAGAACCCCTCATTTTGATTTGTGATCGGCGTTAGAATTGCTGCCGATACGCGTAGCATGTAACCGATAGAGAAATTTTACCTGCTGATGAGCCACAGCCGCGAGAAGTGGCTCGCTCCTCACTCCTAACTAATTTAGCTTGAATGCCAAATCCAACATTTTCCGAAGTAGGCAATAAGCCAGAGTAAGCCAGCCAGCCTGTAAGCAAATTGAAGCGCGACGTCTTGCGCTGAAGAATCTTCCTTCTCACTCAAATCCGTTGATAGTCCAACATTGTTGAAAAGGACATTTTCGTACGCCCTTGTACGAACGCAGATGTCCTTCTGTCATCTACTGGGCCGTATCCGGCTCCTTTGGGCATCTTAGCCATCGCTGTCACGTAGTATCCGGGGGGCATGGCCATTGCTGAAGATATTCTTCGGGGTGACCCATGCAATCTTTATTTCAAGCATCAACTTCGCTTCGCCAAGCGTCGGCCTCAAACTGGCGGGTAAACGCCTTGCTATTAATGGCGCTCATCTCGTCTCAAGGTTGTGGCATCATCGCAGATGCGCCTAACCACGTGATCTCGACGAAAGGAGTCCCACCCTCGGAGTCTCAGACTGTCAATCGCTCCCGCGAAATGTCGCCGACGCATGCCATTCCGGGTGAGAGTCCGCCCATAGCCAAGATTCCTTCCCCTCCGGAAACCGAACAGGCCCCGCCAAGCGCAAGAATCCCCGCGCCTTCGCAGCCAACGATGATGGAGACGGGTCTGGCGTCGTGGTACGGACCAAAATTTCACGGCAAGCTCACCGCGAGCGGAGAAGTTTTTAACCAGGAGAAATTCACGGCCGCTCATCCAACTCTCCCCTGGGGTAGTAGAGTGAAAGTCATCAATCTAGACAATGGAAAATCCGTAGACGTGCGGATCAATGATCGCGGACCTTTTGGGAGAGGTCGCATCATCGATGTGTCTCGGGCTGCGGCAAGGGCCCTCGGCATGGTGGGACGGGGGATAACTACCGTTCGGATCGAATGGCTTTCCGATTCTGAGAAAATAAATGAACTGGTCTTGCAAGATAAGTAGACGCCGTAATCTGCGGGAGAAGTGTTATTTCAGCGGATGTGGCGTACCGTAAGCCAAGAGGTGCCCCATCACGAGTGACCCCGCCACTTCCACTGCAGTCCTATACAAACCTACCTTAGATACCTAAGCCCTTCGAGTGATGCGCGGTCCAATTTCGCCAGATCGGCCGACGCTTCATATTTTGTCTGGAGGAAAGACCGCAGACAGCTCAAGTCTTGGAGTTGAACAAATCTACGCCGTCCTTAGATACGCGATACGATCAACCGCGTAACTAAAACAAGCGTCAACTATCCAGCGCAGGATTTGATGCCTCAATAGCGCTAGAGCAATCGTTCCCGCCTCGGTCCTACGAATTTGATACTCGTGGATTGTCGTGAGATCATGCCAGAAGAGATGAGGAAGGGTTGGCGTTGGTTATCACGGGCGTAGAGAATTCCCAATTCAATTAATTGTTAATATTCGGGAGTGAATCGAATGCCGAAGATCTCCGCTAACGTGCTCGAAGCCGTCGGTAACACGCCGCTCGTCCGCCTCAACCGAGTTACCGAAGGAATTGTTGCGACGGTCTGTGTGAAACTGGAGGCGTCCAATCCGGGACGGAG
>DASXSW010000222.1:0-14530 GCA_036505755.1 Binatia bacterium
ACCGCGGGGATGGAAGACGAGCTGGACAAGATCGAGGACGGAAAAGAGAAATGGACCAAGGCGATGAAGCGCTTTTACACGCCCTTCTCGCGCGATCTCAAGAAGGCGGAAAAAGAGATGCGCGACGTCAAGCGCCAGGAAGTGCCCACGGATATCGCCTGCGAGAAATGCGGCGCCATGATGGTCATCAAATGGGGGCGCAACGGCGAGTTCCTCGCCTGCCCGCAATATCCTGAATGCAAGAACACCAAAAATTTCAAGCGGAGCGATGGCGGTGAAATCGCCATCGCCGCCGAGGAAGAAATCAACGAAACCTGCGAGCAATGCGGTCGGCCCATGCTCTTGCGCTGGGGCAAATTTGGCAAATTCCTCGGCTGCAGCGGCTATCCCGAATGCAAGAACATTCAGCCGCTGGAAAAGCCGGCGGATATCGGCGTCAAATGTCCGGAGTGCAAAGAAGGCAATTTGAAAGAACGGAAATCGCGCTGGGGGAAGTTCTTTTACGGCTGTGACCGATATCCCGAGTGTAAGTTCGCTTCCTGGGACAAGCCGCTGCCGACACCCTGTCCGAAATGCGGCAGTCCAATTCTGGTGGAAAAAATCACCAAGCGCGGTGGCCGGACCCATCGGTGCTACAAAAAAGAGTGCGGCTACTCGATCCAGGTCGCAGAACAATAGCTCGTGGAAAATGTCGTCCGCATAATCGGCGGCGGGCTAGCCGGCACAGAAGCGGCGTGGCAGCTTGCCCGGCGCGGTGTGGCCGTGGAACTTTTCGAAATGCGGCCGAAACGGATGACCGAGGCCCACGCGACGGAAAATCTCGCCGAACTCGTCTGCAGCAATTCCTTTCGTTCTGGCTCATTGGCGGCGCCGGCGGGTTTGTTGAAAGCCGAAATGCGCCAGCTCGATTCCCTGGTAATTCGAAACGCAGAGGTGCACTCGGTGCCGGCGGGCTCCGCGCTGGCGGTGGACCGCGATTCGTTCAGTCGTTCCCTCACGGCAATCGTCGAGACCTTACCATCGGTGCGGATTATGCGCGAAGAAATTCGGGAAATTCCGGCCCAGGGCGTCATTATACTTGCTACCGGCCCGTTAACCTCTCCCGCCCTGTCGCAGGATCTCGCCGCGCGGTTGGGCGAACATCATCTCTATTTTTATGACGCGATCTCGCCGATCGTCACGGCCGAGTCCATCGACCACGGCGTCGCTTTTCGCGCCTCGCGTTACGACAAGGGCGGCGATGATTATCTCAATTTACCGATGTCGCGTGATGAATACGATCGCTTCATCAACGCACTCCTTGCTGCCGAACGCGTGCCGACTTATAGCTTCGAGCGCTTTGTGCCGTTTGAAGGCTGCATGCCCATCGAGGAAATGGCCGACCGCGGTAAGGATACGCTCGCGTTTGGTCCGATGCGCGCGGTGGGGCTCAACGATCCGCGCACCGGAAAACGTCCCCACGCAGTCGTGCAACTGCGCCAGGAAAACCGCGAAAAGTCGCTTTACAATCTGGTCGGCTGTCAAACCAAAATGACCTATCCCGAGCAGCGTCGCGTCTTCGCTTTGATTCCAGGGCTCGCTCGCGCGGAATTTGTTCGCTTGGGCAGTTTGCACCGCAATACGTTTATCAATTCGCCGCAGCACGTTTTGCCGACTTTGCAATGGCGCCGGCGCGAGACGCTTTTTTTCGCCGGCCAATTAACCGGGGTCGAGGGCTACATTGAATCCGCCGCCACGGGCCTGCTCGCCGGCATCAACGCCGCGAAACTGATTGCCGGCAAGTTGCCGGTGGTGCCACCGGCAACGACGGCGCTCGGCTCTTTGTTGCGCTACATCACCGACCCTGCGCGCAAGCAATTTCAGCCGATGAACGTGAATTTCGGTTTGATCCCGCCATTGATGGTGCGGCGGCAAGGCAGAGCGAAAAAAGAAATGATGTCACGCCGCGCGCTTGCAGACATGACCGCCTGGGCGAGGCAAAATGATGGTACGGCGGTATCATCTGTGGCGGAGTTAGATCATGCCGCGCCAACGGTTGCAACTCGATGAGTCCACGACGAACAGCTTTCATCGACGTCGGCACCAATACGATTCTTTGCCTGATCGCGGAAATAAGAGACACCGGTCGCTTCCGAGTCTTGGACGATCTGGCGGAAATTACCCGATTGGGCCAAGGCGTCGATCGCACGGGAGTGATCTCTCCGGAAGGCGAACGGCGCAGCCTCGAAGTACTCGAGCGCTACCGTGGTCACTGCAAAAATCTCGGCGTCGAAGAAATCATCGCCGTCGGCACCAGCGCGTTGCGGGACGCGAAAAACAGCAGCGATGTGCGCATGCGTTTTCATGACAAACTCGGCATCGACATACGTGTCATCTCGGGCGATGAGGAAGCCGCGTACTCGTTCTTGGCGGCGCAGCGCGGACTTTCACTGTTTGGCAAAGAGCTGCTCGTCATCGACGTCGGCGGCGGCAGCACCGAGCTTATCCGCGGCAACGAGAACGGGGTATGCCAGGCCATCAGCATCGATCTCGGTTCCGTGCGGCTGACGGAGCGCTACCTTCACGGCGATCCCGTGCGGCGCGAAGAAGTCGTTCACATGACCGAAGCGATCGATCGAGAGCTATCCTCGTTAACGGAACAAGGGATGCGAGCAAGCGCGCGGGTCACTCTCGTCGGAATAGCGGCGACTTTTACGACCCTGGCAGCGATCGAAAAAAAACTGGCACAATACTCTCATAGCCAAGTTCACGGCAGTCTTCTGACTCTTGACGAAATACGCCGTCAGATCCGGCTGCTGCAAGAGCAGACTGTCGCGGAACGAAAGCGCATCGTCGGGCTGGAGCCGAAAAGAGCCGACGTTATTTTTGCCGGGGCCTGTTTAATTGAACAGATCATGACCTTTTGGCATGCCGATAGAGTGATCGTCAGTGATCAGGGGGTACGCTACGGCTTGCTACACGAAGCCGCAAGACTGCCATAAAAACTGCTATAAAAACTGGTTGACATTTTCCGACGAATTGGAAATGATTCGATTTTGCTTTAGCGCAAGAGAGAATTATTGGAAAGCAATCTCACTCGGAATGCCGACTATTACGGAGGGAGGTGAAAGCGGATGACCAAAGGAGAATTAATCGACGCTGTCGCGAAAAGCGCTAAAATCAGCAAGCTTGCGGCTGGGGACGCCTTGGACGCGACTTTTGAAAATATCGGCAAAGCGATCAAAAGGAACAAGCGGTTTCAAGTTCCTGGCTTCGGGACCTTCACAGTACGCTCACGCAAAGCCCGCAAAGGTAGAAATCCTCAGACCGGTGCCGCAATCAATATCAAGGCAAGCCGCACCGTTGGATTCAAACCCGCCCCGGTCTTGAAAAAGGGGCTGTAATCTTTCCGGTGATCCGCCGAGGCCACTGCGGAAAGCCGAGTGGCCTTTTTTTTTGCCTGACTTGATGACAAAGACCGAGGTACGTAAAATAATCGAGACTGAGCATGTCAATGAAAACTGAAAAAATTTGGTTCGACGGAAAGTTGATTCGTTGGGAAGATGCCAAAGTGCATGTGTTGGCCCATGCTCTGCATTACGGAACAGGGTATTTCGAAGGCATCCGTTGCTACGAGCTCGCCGACGGTCGCTCTGCCGTTTTTCGCTTGCAGGAACATATTCGCCGGCTGGCCGATTCGGGAAGGATCCTCGGATTTCCGCTTCCCTACAGCGAAGAACAGTTGTGCAAAGCGACAATCGATGTCATTCGCGCGAATAAACTTACGGAATGCTACATTCGTCCCCTAGCGTTCGTCGGCCTGGGCGAATTGGGACTTTATGCGCCGAACAATCCGATCAATGTTTGCATAGCGGTGTGGCCGTGGGGCGCATATCTCGGCGACGAGGGGCTACAAAACGGCATCCGTGCGAAAGTGTCATCATTTACGCGCCATCACGTCAACGTGATGATGACCAAGAGCAAAACCGCGGGCAATTACATCAACTCGGTTTTGGCCAAGCATGAAGTCAAGAAAGCGGGCTACGACGAGGCCATCATGCTCGACGCCGAAGGCTATGTTTCCGAAGCCAGTGGCGAGAACATTTTCATTGTTCGTGACCGCAAGATCAAAACAACGCCACTGACATCGATCTTGCCGGGCATTACCAGAGATTCGATCATTACGGTGGCCCGGGACAAAGGGTATGAGCTGGTTGAAGAGCGCTTTACCAGAGATGAACTTTACATCGCCGACGAAGCCTTTTTTACTGGCACGGCGGCGGAGTTAACGCCGATTCGCGAAGTGGACGATCGACTCATCGGTGCCGGTCGTCGCGGTGTGGTGACCGAAGATCTTCAGACAAGTTTCTTCGATATTATAAAAGGGAAAAACGGCAAGTACGAAAAGTGGCTCGCCTTTCTCTAAATCAGGGAGTGACGACGGAGGTTTCGTTTAAACCTGGTCTCGCCGATCGTCTAAGAACAGTGGCAATGACGGAGTCTTTGGATCCGACGTTACGCGTGGCCATGTTGCCGCGAGATACTAACTCGCACGGCACTATTTTCGGAGGCGTGATCCTGAGCCATATCGACTTAGCGGGAGGCATCGCTGCTTCACGGCAAGCATCGAGAAAGTTTGTCACCCGGGCGATGCGCGAAGTCGAGTTTATTGCGCCTGTGTATGTGGGAGATGTGGTGAGCTTTTATACCTCGGTGATACGCCAGGGAATGACCTCGGTCACGATTAGAGTCAGCGTCGAAGCCGAACGCGGGAAGGAGCCCCGACATCGCGTCAAAGTGACGGAAGCCGAGGTCATTTACGTCGCGGTCGACGAGAGCGGTAGACCGATACCATTAGGGTAAACGATCTTGGAGCGAAACATTCCACTCGTGTTGCTCTTCTCGCTGGCTGTGCTGGTGGCGGCCGCCTGCCGCGTTGATGCGGCAGATCCCACAACGGTGCAAGAGCCGAAGCAGCCGTGCTGCACGCAAGACGGCGCGGAGATCGCCCGATTGCTCAAAAACGCCGACCGACTCTACGGCCAATTCAAGCCCAAAGAAACCGTCGGTGAATTGCATAAAATACTCCGGCTCGACGGATACAATTTTGAAGCGCTGGTCAAGCTCGCGCGCGCTCATATTGATATCGGCGACCGGATTCCAGAAGACGGCTCCGACGCGAAGGAGCAACGGCTCAAAGCATACGCTGTCGCGGAAGACTACGCCCGCAAGGCGGTCAAAGTGGATCCCGCTTCGACTTGGGGGCATTTCTGGGTGGCCGCGTCAGTAGGCAATATCGCCTTGGTCTCACCGATTTCAAAACAAGTGGAGCTTGCCGGCGAGATTCGCGAACAGGTCGAAAAGGCGATCGCTTTAGATCCGAATAATGGGTCGGCATACCACATTTACGGTCTCTGGCATCGCAAGATGGCTGAGATCGGCGGGACGAGCCGGGCAGTGGCTTCGGTGCTTTACGGCCGTTCGTTGCCCCAAGGAAGCTTGGAGAAGTCGATTGAATTCCTCAAAAAGGCGATCGCACTCAATCCCACAGTAATTGTCTCTCGTTTGGAGCTGGCGCGCAGCCATGTTGCCAGGGAGGAATGGGAGCCGGCTCGAGCCGCGCTCAGATCGATTCCAGAACTGCCGATCCAGTTCTCCGACGACGCCAAACACAAACAAAAAGCCGAGCAGCTGCTGGACGAGATCAAGGACCGGTAGCGTAACAGCCGTCACCGCCGTTCTCTTTCAGAAACTGAACCGCCTGCTCTTTGATCTCGCGTATTGGCAACCAATGGCCATGCTCCGGAAACAATATCAAGCGATGCGGTTTGGCCAAGCTTTGCAGTTGATCGCGCAGCAGCGTCGCCTGCAAAGCCGGGATGAGCGTGTCCTGCGCCCCATGCAGGATCAATGTCGATGATGGCCAACTCGAGACCTCCGGCAGCACGTTGTAGAGTTGTGGCTCGGCTTCGCCGTTCGGGTTGAGCAATTGGCGCAACCAAAAACTGGAAGTGTCACGATAGAGCCGTGGCAGATCATAGGCGCCCGAATGAAGCAGCGCGCCTCTGACATCATCGATTCGGCTGATTAGCCCGGCCGCTACCACCGCGCCGCGAGAAAATCCATAGACGTAGAGCCGTTTGGCGTCAATCCAGGGTAGCTGTTTGGCCGTCGCGATGGCGTCGAGAACCACTTGCCGGGTTGTTTCCACCAGCGGTCCGGCTGAAGTTTTCGTGTCACCATAACCAGGTAAGGAGACCGCAAAGCCGGCAAAACAAAGTTCGCGGGCAAAGATCTCAGCTGCGGGTAAGACTCGCTTGGCGCCAACGCCGGTCCAACTATGACCGTGCAGCAGGACCATCAGCGGAAATGGGCCAGCGCCGTGAGGGCGGACTAGGTATGCTTCAGCTTTGCCCCCCGAACTGGGGTAGAGAAAACGCGCGGTGGCGCCCTCGGGAAGCGCTCGAAGCTCTGCCAGCGGCACGGATTGGACGGCGGCGCAGCCAACCAGAAATAGAGCACCCATTCCCGCCAAAAGAGCGTGCCGATTCACCATCGTTTACCTAACATTCTTAGTGGCAAAACCAAAACGTTTGCACCCCTTGGCCGCTTTCAGTATCAATAAGTGCTGGAGATGACGAGACATCTACTGCGGCGATGCTTTGCGCTTTGGCTGACGCTGTCGCTGTTTGCGTGTGGCGATGCCGGCAAGGCCGGCAAAACCTTGCGCGTCGGTTTTGTCCCAGCCGAAGACGCCCAGCAGGTCATGCAGAACGCGCAGCCGATCGTCGAAATTTTGCGCCAACAACTAGGTATGGAAATCCAGCCCTTCGTGGCGACGGACTATACCGGAATCGTCGAGGCGCTGCGGGTCAACAAACTAGATGTCGCATTTCTTGCGCCTGCTTCTTACGTGCTGGCGAAAAGCGAGGCCAATATCAAAGTGATCCTAAAGTCCGAGCGAAAGGGCATTCCCTACTATTACGCCGCGATCATTACGCGGGCCGATAGCGGCATCAAAACTCTCGATGATTTACGTGGCAAGACCTTTGCGTTTGGCGATTCGCTGTCGACCACGGGCAATGTGATCCCGCGGAAAATGTTCAAAGAGCGCGGCATTGATCCGGTGCGCGACTTCAAGCAAATCCTTTATTCCGGCGGGCACGATGCTACCGTGCTGGCGGTGTTAAACCGCAAGGTCGACGCTGGTGCAACTTATGCCAATTCGCCCGATGGCGAGGATACCGCGTGGATGCGCTACCTGAAGAATCCCGAGGACGTGAAAAGGATTCGCGTCATCGCTTTTTCCGAGCCGATCCCTGCCGATAATCTCGTCATCAGCGCCAATCTCGACGAACGGATTGCCAACAAAATCGAAGCTATATTTATTGAGCTCAGCCGGGACCCCAAAGGAAAAAAGATGCTGCGAGATCTCTATCAGATCGACGGGTTTGTGCCCGCGACCGACAAGGATTACGACTCCGTGCGTCGCGCCTTCATCGATGCCGGTATCCGTATAAAAGACGCGCTACAAAAAAAGCGGCCGTGACTATTCTTGAGGTCAAGGAGCTGCGTCAATCCTATCACGGCAGCTCTCCGGTATTGCGCGGCGTAAGTTTCAGCGTTGATAAAGGAGAATTCGTCGGGGTGATCGGCCTGAGCGGCGCAGGAAAATCGACGTTGCTGCGATGTATCAATCGTCTTATCAATGCCACTGCGGGTGAGATCCTGGTTCCCAGCACGCTTTTGAGCGGGGAATCGAATGGCTCACCCATCGATATCTTGAAACTCAACGCCGGCGATCTGCGCGCGTTACGGCGAAAAATCGGCATGATCTTTCAGCAGTTCAACATCGTAAAACGATTGTCCGTCATCGAAAATGTTCTCTCGGGAGGGCTCGGTTACCAGCCGGCGGTAAGAAGCGCGTTGCGGATGTTTAGCCGTGAAGAAAGACGCCACGCGCTGCTGAACCTCAAACGCGTGGGCCTGCTCGAGTATGCCTACAAGCGGGCCGACGAGTTGAGCGGCGGGGAGCAGCAGCGCGTCGCCATCGCGCGGACATTGATGCAGGAGCCGGCGATTATTCTCGCCGACGAGCCGGTGTCCAGTCTCGACCCTACGCTGTCACGAGTCGTGCTCGATATTCTTAAACGGGTCTGCCGCGAAGACGGCATTACCGCCGTAGTGAGCTTGCACGCGCTCGAGCTAACCCGGCAGTACGCCGACCGTGTGATCGGCCTTAAGCAAGGTCAGATTTTTTTTGACGTTCCAACCGAGAGGCTGACCGACGCAGTGGTCGATTCGGTGTATCAACGCAAGGATTGAAGTGAGCGACCTGGCTCTTTGAGCTTCCTAAGCACATAGCGATAGCCACGGCTATTATTTTGTCAATGCCGCGCCGAGGGAAAATGCCGAGATCATGGACCGGCGCTGAGTGAGACACTTAGTGATCGCTCGATGCGACCTTGACGGCCGTAGATCACTTTCAGGGACGATCAGAGGAGACGACTTTGGCCCAACGAACACATAGAGCCGAAATGCCAGATATATTTGCCGAGGCGCCGCCAAAGCCACGGCATCGCAAACAGTTTTTCATTGGTATCATTGCGGGCTTATTCCTCCTAATGTGGTCCTTTCAGGGGGCCAAAATCCGCCCGGGAGAACTGCTCGAAGGGATACCCCAAATTTTTCTCACGCTCGGTCGCATGTTGCCGCCGGATTTTTCAAAGATTACTGAAAGTAAAAACTATTTCGTCCCCGAGAATATTACGCCGACCGAGCTTTTGCTGCCTTTGCCGCTTGGTGAGTCCGCTAAACAAGCGCGGCAACGCTGGTGGAACAACACCTTTCCTCAAACCGTAGCCGGCGCAACACTGGAGACGGTGCAGATGGCGCTGGCAGGAACTTTTCTGGCGCTCGTGGTCGCCTTTCCTATCGGCTTCTTGGCGGCGCATAATACCACGCCCCACCCGATCGTGTATTACGGCGTGCGCGCGGCACTGAATTTCGTGCGCACGATTCCCGATCTGGCGCTTGGACTTTTATTTGTCGCGGCGGTTGGACTCGGGGCGTTCGCGGGAACCCTGGCCTTGGCGATTCACACTGCGACAGTGCTTGGCAAGTTGCTTTCCGAATCCGTGGAAAATATCGACGAAGGAGTCGTCGAAGCGATCCGCGCCACAGGTGCCGGCTATGCGCAGATTCTTTCCTTCGCCGTGCTGCCGCAGGTCTTGCCCGATTTAATTTCTTTCTCATTGTATCGCCTCGAGACCAATATTCGCGCCGCGTCGGTCCTCGGTCTCATCGGCGCCGGTGGTATCGGCTACCTGATGAACACGAGCTTTCGCACGTTCCAATATCAGGAAGCGGCGGCCATTGTGCTGGTTCTGATCGCGCTTGTCATGTTGGTGGATTACCTTAGCTCGCGTCTCAGAAATCTCGTGGTCTAGTTGTGAAATTTAACTACCGGCGCGCTTGACGCACGACAATGACCCGCTCGCTTGGCTTTCTCTTCATTCGTCACCGTGATGGCGATCAACGCCGTCATGGACATTTTTTTTGGCCATGTGATAATCTCGCCGAGGAGCGATTTCATCAATGATTCGTACCGTTGGTTTAGTGGCAAAGTACCAAGAACCGAAAGCTACCCAGATGGTTCGTTGGCTGATTCCGTGGCTTAAGAAACGGGAAAAAAAAGTTTACGTCGAAAACGGCCTCGCGCACGTAGGAGCGCAGTCATGCAGCAAGAAACAGATGGCGACGAAAGCCGATCTCATTATTTCCCTCGGCGGTGACGGCACTTTGCTCAATATTGCGCCGCTAGTGGAACGGCCCGAGGTGCCGATTCTCGGAGTGAATCTAGGCGGGTTGGGTTTTATTACTGAAGTCGCGATCGATGAGCTGGAATCGGTTCTTAGCAAGACCCTCGAGGGCGATTACGAAGTTGAAAAGCGCATGACGCTCGAGATCCGCGTCATGGGCAAGAAAGGCCGCCAGCATAAGTTCCGTGTGCTGAACGACGCGGTGATCACCAAGGGAGCGCGCAGCCGAATTATCGATTTGGAGACCTATATCGGTGACGATTATCTGTGCACCTACCGAGCGGACGGACTGATTATTTCGACGCCGACGGGCTCCACCGCCTATTCACTGGCCGCAGCAGGGCCGATCCTCGAGCCGACGCTCGGGGCCATGGTGCTTTCACCCATCTGTCCGCACACGTTGAGCAATCGGCCCATCGTCGTGCCGAACAACGCGGCGATTCGCGTGACGCTCCGTTCTTTCGGCGACACGGTTATTTTGATTCCCGACGGGCAGCAGGGCGTGCGGCTGAACAACGGCGATAAGGTGGAAGCTCGTGATTACGGCATGCCGGTTTCGCTGATCAAGCTTTCCTCGCGCAGTTATTACGAGATCCTGCGTGAGAAACTGAAGTGGGGAGAGCGCTAATAACGCCGGGCTATGCTGCGCGAACTTCGCATCAAGAACTTCGCCGTTATCGACGAGGTCGTGCTAGAGTTGGGGCCGGGATTGAACATCATTACCGGGGAAACCGGCGCCGGTAAATCGATTATTCTCAATGCCCTGGGGCTGATCTCGGGCGAGCGGGGTGGCTCGGATATTATCCGTCACAAGGAAGACGAGGCGACCGTGGAAGCGTTGTTCGAGACCGTGCCGCCGGCGATCGAGTCCAAGCTCAGTGAAGCGGGATTCGAAATCGAAGGCGAGCTGGTGATTCGACGGATTCTCAATCGCTCGGGCAAGAATCGAATCTACGTGAACGGCAGCCTCTGCCCCCTCGGTTTGCTCGCTGAAGTGGGTACTTCGTTGGTGCACATCTATGGCCAGCACGAGCACCACACGTTGTTGCAGCCGGAGACCCATTTGAACTTGCTCGACGCGTTTGTGGACCTGGATGACAGCGCGAAGTCGATGAAAGCCAACTTCGATACCCTGTCGAGCGCTTGGGACCGGCTCCAAGAGAACCGCGCATCGCTCGACAATCGGCGCCGGGAGAAAGCGCTGCTCGAGACGCAAGTCGAAGAGATCGCTCAGGCACACCTGAGATCAGGCGAAGAGGAAGAGCTCCGCTCGGAGAAGAGCATCCTTGCCCACGGTGAGAAATTGCATCAAGGATGTCGTGAAGGAGAGGAGCTTCTCTATGAAGGCGATGCCGCATTGGTGAGCCGGCTTGGAAAATACACCGTCAGGCTGAAGGAATTGGCTGGGATCGACCCGAGCTTGCAGCCGGCCGTCGAGCTGATCGAGTCCTCTTTGGCACAACTGCAAGAAGTCGCAGCGCAACTGCGGCGCTACGCCGGGCGTGTGCATTTCGACCCGCGAGCCTTAGAGCAACTTGAGGACCGCCTCGCGGAAATCCAGCGTCTCAAACGGAAGTACAACGCCGGCGTCGACCAAATTTTACAGATGCATGGGGAAATCAAGGAATCTCTCGAGAGCCTCGAGCAGGGTGAGGAACACATCGCCGGCTTGGAAAAAGCGTTTGCAGAGGCGCGCCGAAACGCCTGGGAGATGGCGGAGAAAATCTCGAACGAGCGGCAGCGCGCTGCGAAAAAGCTTAAGCGTGAAATGGAAAAAGAAGTCAAAAGCCTGGGCATGCCGGATACCACCTTCGAGGTTCGCTTCGTCACCCACGATGAAAAGGCCGATGTCCCGCCATTTTTCATTGCCGGCAAAAAGCTCACCGAGCGAGGTATGGACCAGCTAGAGTTCTATTTTTCGCCGAATCCTGGCGAACCGGTGAAACCGTTGGCGAAGATCGCCTCCGGCGGGGAACTCTCGCGCCTGATGCTCGCGCTAAAGGCGCTGGTCTTGACGCCGGGTGTGGTTTCGACATTGCTCTTCGATGAGGTGGATGCGGGAGTTGGCGGGCGAGTCGCGGAAATCGTGGGTAAAAAACTAAAACAGGTGGCAGTCCACCATCAAGTGATCAGCGTGACTCACCTGCCGCAGATCGCCGCCGTCGCTGACGCTCACTTCGTCGTCCAAAAGGAAGTCGAGAAAGGCCGAACCTTCACCCGAGTCCAACGACTCTCGGACCGCGAGCGAGTCGACGAGGTCTCACGCATGCTCGGCGGTGTCAAAATTACCGAGCAGACGCGCCGGCACGCCGAGGAGTTGGTTCGAGGGAAGTAAAAAAGACCTGAGTCACGAGTGATGAGTGTTGAATCGTGGGACGAGGATTTAGCGAATCGTTAGATTCTTACGCATTGTTCGATGTAGGTTGACTTTTCTGCCGCGGTTCCCTAATTTTGACTCAACACTCATGACTCAGCACTGAGTCCTTCCATCCGTGGGGCCGTAGCTCAGTTGGGAGAGCGCTTGAATGGCATTCAAGAGGTCGTGGGTTCGACTCCCATCGGCTCCACCAAACAAAATCAATGGCTTGAACGTCATTCCAACTCTCTCTGACCTTTCCAGGGCGCTCCATTGTGCGAATGTTTGTCCGAATCTTTTACTTTCCAGCCTGGCTATCGGTTTGACCGTCGGCTCACGCTTCTGAGTTGCTAGATCGGCTTGTTGGCGTTCCTGGGCTGCCACCAGATCGGCATCGCTGACGATATGATACCGGTCGAAAATGCTTCGAGTCCGATGACCGCTGAGACTCATCGCAACCTTTTCCGCAACGCCCGCAGCGACCAAATTTCGGACCGCACTTCGCCGCAAATCATGCACAATTAATCCGACGTACTTCTTGCGGTCGTGATCGTCCTTGACAAACTGTCCCAACCCCGCAGCCACGCAGCTCCGTTTCCATCGCTTGCGAAAATCACCGAGCGGCTTCTCGTTGTGATGGAAAATAAACACGCAATCGAGACGCCGGCGGGCTTTGGCCCGCTGGATGATGTTTGCACAGTTCACCGGTCAAGGGCAAAAGCCTGGGCTTCGCATTTTTACTTAACTCTGCCGGTACGCGAATGGCTCGGCCATTTGGGTCCAGATATCTCCAGGCAAGTGCACGCATCTCAGAAACTCTCCAGCCAGAAAGATAAAGAAACGAAATCGGGTCGCGGAGATGAGCGGGCAATTTTTCCAACAAGCACATGAACTGCGAGTGGCTGACAAATCCTTGGCGGGCATTGCTCAAGGAAATTTTCGGGAACGTCGGTCGTGCATGCAGCGGCAACTTGCCCACGCTTATCGCGAGATTGTATGCGCGGGACAAAGCTGCCAATTCAAGCCGTACGGTCCCCTTGCTGGCTCCTTCTGCCATGCGGCTTTGTTGATAGCGGAGAAGCCTGTCGCCAGTGAGAAACATCGCCCGGTCGAAACCGAAGCATTGCCGGAGATGTTTTACCAGATAGGTGGCCGTCTTCGTCTTGGCGTTCATTTCATGGTCCACGAGCAGGTAATCGAGCATTTCATTGACCGTGTATTTCCGACCAGTTCGTCGAGCCAGATGACTCCCGCCGTTCTTTCCCGCGGGCGGGATCGAGCTCGTCGACGCCGACGATGCTCACGGTCCCTTCGGCGCCGGATTCGTCCGCCACCGTGGGATCGGAGCCGATGCCGGCACAGGCTCCGCAATGTTTTCTGCCGCGCCGCCACGAAGCGCTGCGATCGCCCTCAGCATGATCTTGCGATGGCCGAGGAGGACGCCGAGCTTTTCGAGATCGGACTCGCTCAGCTCGGGCAATACCGCGACGTCGATGGCATTGTCGCGGAACATCTCGGCGTACCGCTCCAGCGAGAGCCCGCGCAGCCAGTCGGCGATCTCCAAGGACCCTCCAGATCTTGCGTTGCCCGCTCGCCTAGCTTAAGACGAGGGTCACCTTACCGTTCTTGCCGGTGAGCGGCGGAGCCATTCGTCGAAACCGATGCGGCCGAGGCGCGCTTCGCCCAACGGCACGAGCGAGCGCTCCTCGACCCGGCCGCCGAAGTAGCGGGCCTCGGGGTCACTCACGACCTCACGCGGGTCGCCGACCGCCTGCAGATAGCGGGCGACGATTTCGTTGAACGGTGCTCGTTCCGGGCCGGCGATCTCGACGATGCCGTTTCGCGGCGCCGCGAGCGCCACCTCGGCAACGATGGCCGCAACGTCGTCCGCCGCGATGGGCTGGAACAGGCCGGGCGCAAGCCTGACTGTGTTTCCCTCCGCACTGGAAGCGGCGATGCCGCCGAGGAATTCCAGGAACTGGGTCGAGCGGATGATGGTGTAGGGGATGCCGGAGGTCTCGATCAGTTTCTCTTGGGCGACCTTGGCACGGAAGTAGCCATTGTCGGGCGTCCGGTCGGTTCCGACGATGGATAGCGCGACATGGTGCCGGACGCCCGCTGCAGCCTCCGCCGCGAGAAGGTTGCGGCCGGAGGTCTGGAAGAATTCCAGCACCGCCCTGTCTTCAAATGAGGGCGAATTGGCGAGGTCGATCACCACCTGCGTGCCGGCCATGGCCTCTTTGAGGCCCTCGCCGGTGATGGTGTTGACGCCGGTCTTGGGCGATGCGGCGACGACCTCGTGGCCGCCCTGGCGCAGAATGACGACGGTCTTCGAGCCGATCAGGCCGGTGCCGCCGATGACGACGATCTTCAT